>JBIOZO010000160.1:0-2064 GCA_044871215.1 Gaiellaceae bacterium
CTATCTCTCTTGAAGCTTCGGGCGGCGCAAGAGCCGCAGCACGAGGAGGCTCAGACCGAGCACCAGGATGCCCGCCGCGGCGGCCGCGAGCGCTCGGCCGAGATGCTGCGACGGGGCGTCGGCGCCCTCGGCCGGGAGCACCGAGAGCGTCGCCGGCCAGCGCACCTCCTCGCCGTCGTCGTAGCGCTGGGCGGCCCTGAACGTCTGGTTGCCGGCCCGCGTCCGGGCGAGCACGCGGATCGGGAAGCCGACCGTCCGTGTCCCCTCGATGCGCCCGCCCGACCACTCGGCGCGGGTCGTCTCGACCTCGAGCGTCCAGCCGGGCGGGGGGTCGGCGGCGGAGAACGCGACGCCCGGCGGCGCATCGATCACGAGCGAGACCGTCGCGTGCGGCGGGCGCTCGTTGGGCGTCTCGAACGAGATCGTGGACGCCGTGTCGGCCTCGACGTACGTCGGCGAGATCGTCACGTGCGCATCCGCACGACCGGGCACCACGACCGCTGCCAGGAGGCAAAGAAGCGCTACGGGGCCCGCAGACGTTCGCGCCGGGTGAGGTTTCTGTAAGGCAAAACGGGCGACAGGCAAGGTGTGGAAACGGCCCCACGGGACGCTGGGGCGAAGTCGACGAGAAGAAAGGAGAGGGTCTGATGAGAATAACCGTGCGTGCGGTTCAGGCCGCCGCAGTCGCGGCCCTCGCCGTGCTCGCCGTCGGCTGCGGGAGTAGTGACAGCGACGCAGGGGGTAACGGCAACGGCGTCGTCGACCAGGTGATCAACATCAACTGGGGCGCCGAGCCGCCGTCGCTCGACCCGGGCCTGGCGACCGACACCACGTCCGGTGACGTGATCACGAACATCATGGATCCGCTCGTCAAGCTCGACAAGAACCTCGAGCCGGTCCCGAACCTCGCCAAGTCGTGGACGGTCTCGAAGGACGGCACGACGGTCACGTTCACGCTCCGCGACGACGGCAAGTGGACGAACGGCGACCCGGTCACCGCGCAGGACTTCGAGTTCTCCTGGAAGCGCACGATCTCCCCGGAGCTGGCGGCGGACTACGCGTACCAGTTCTTCGGGATCGTGGGCGCGTCGGAGTACAACGCGTGCAAGTCGAGCTGCGACGCGCTCCGCGACAAGGTCGGGGTCAAGGCACTCGACGATCACACGCTGCAGGTGAAGCTGACCTCGCCGCAGCCGTGGTTCGTGCAGCAGGTGGCCCACCAGTCGTTCCTGGCCGTCCACCCGGCCACGGTCGAGAAGTTCGGCCGCAAGTGGACCGACCCGAAGAACATCGTCACCGACGGGCCGTTCAAGCTCGCCCGCTGGGACCACGACTCGCGGCTCGACCTCGTGAAGTGGGACGGCTGGCGGAACGCCGACCAGGTGAAGCTGAAGCGGATCAACGGCTCGATGATCACGGAAGGCACGACCGCGCTCCGGGCGTTCGAGGCCGGTGAGCTCGACACGTCCGGCCAGGGCCTGCCCCCGGTCGACCTGCCGCGGCTCAAGGAGACGCCGGAGTACGCGCAGTACCCCGGTCTCGGGACGTACTACTACGGCCTCAACGTCAAGACCGTCCCGGACGTGAACCAGCGCCGCGCGATGGCGCTCGCGATCGACCGGCAGACGATCATCGACAACATCGCCCAGGGCGACCAGACCCCGTCGAACGGGTTCACGCCGAAGGGCATGCCGGGCTTCGACACGCTCACGGCGAAGTCGCCGTGGCTGCCGGCGCACGGCGACATCGACAAGGCGAAGCAGCTGATGGCGAAGGTGAAGAGCCCGCAGAAGGACGTCACGCTGCTGATCAACAACGCGCCGGGCCACAAGGAGATCGCGGTGGCGGTGCAGTCGATGTGGCAGAAGCTGGGGCTCGACGTAACGATCTCCCAGCAGGATTGGGCCCAGTACCTCCAGTTTCTCGGGCCTCCGCCTGACCCGTCGATGGACGCGTTCCGCCTCGGCTGGATCGCCGACTACGTCGACGCGATGAACTTCCTCGAGCTGTGGAAGTGCGGCTCGGGCAACAACAACACGAACTTCTGCGACCCCTCGTACGACA
>JBIOZO010000161.1:0-4716 GCA_044871215.1 Gaiellaceae bacterium
CGCCCGCGAACGTGTAGCCCCAGACGCGCTCGAGCAGCTGGTCGCGCGTGAGCACGAGCCCGCGGTGGTCGAGCAGCTCCCAGAGCAGGTCGAACTCCTTCGGGGCGAGCTGGATCTCCTCGTCGCCGACGTGCACCTCGCGGCGGCCGGCGTCGACGCTCAGGTCGCCGTGCGTGATCACCTCGGTCTCGCGCTCGCGCCGCTCGGGCGTCGAGCGGCGCAGGATCGACCTGATCCGGGCGACGAGCTCCCGCGGGTTGAACGGCTTGGTCAGGTAGTCGTCAGCGCCGACCTCGAGGCCGATGATCTTGTCGACGTCCTCGTCGCGGGCGGTCAGCATCAGGATCGGCACGTCCGAGTCCTTGCGGATCCGGCGGCAGACCTCGATCCCGTCGACGTCGGGCAGCATCAGGTCGAGCACGATCAGGTCGGGCCGCTCCGACTGCGCCTGCGCGAGCGCTTCGTTGCCGGTGGCGGCCGTGCGCACCGAGTAGCCGGCGTTCTTCAGGTAAAGGGCGACGAACGACGCGATCGAGGACTCGTCCTCGACCACAAGCACCGTCTGCGCCTGGGCTGTCATGGCCTCAGGATAAAGACGGCGTCAGCTCCCGGGCTGCTGCCCGAGGAAGAAGACGGTCATGAAATCCGGCAGGGACTGGTACGGCGCGTCGTCCACCGACATGACGCCGTCGTTCACGCCCGTGTCCCCGGCGCCGTCGATGTCGACCTCGCCGTGGGCGACCGCCGAGATCGAGATGCCGTTGCCCCTCACCGTGACGGCGAAGCGTCCGTCCTCCACGCGGAAGCCGAGGTTGCGCCCCTTGCAATAGGAGATCTGCCTCGAGATCCGGTGGCGCTTGCAGCTCCACTGCGGGTCGTTCCCGTCGCCGGGCTTGTAGTCCCGAATCTGAACGCGGCCGTTGTTGACCCGGCCGATGACCGCGCCAGTCACCTTCAGCGTGACCACGCCCTTGCCGCGCTTGACCGACAGCGTGCCGTCCGTCGGGGTGGTCGCAGCCGCCGCGAGCGGTACCGTGCAGGCGATCAGGAGCAGACTGAATACGAGGAGCCGCCTCATCTGCTCGTAAGTATCGGCCAGCCAGGTGAGTCGGGGATCAGCGGGTTGTAAGGAATGCGTAAACGCTTGGCCATAGCGGCACTGTCCGCGGGGATCGCCGTCGGCGCTGTGGCCGCTGCGCCCGCCCAGAACGGCCCGCCGCGTCTGCTCGGCCTGCGGATCTCGAACGGTGGCACGCCGTTCGCCGGCGACACGCCCTGGCTGGCGACGGTCAGCCCGAACGGCGACGGCTTCCGCGACCGCGCGCTCTTCCGCTTCAAGCTCGACCGGGCGGCGACGGTCCAGGTACGCGTGGTCGCGACCGACGAGGTGCGCAGGCCGGTGCGGACGATCTGGAGCACCCGGCGCCGGTTGCAGGCGGGGCCGCACGTGATCGCGTGGCGTCCCACTCGGACGACGCCCGACCGCACCTACCTCGTGCGGTTCGTCGTCACCGACCCCAACGGCGGGCGCCGCGTCTACGGCTACGAGCCGCCGCGCGCGAACCGCCTGACGAGCGGGCTGGTCGTGCGCGTGCAGGGGATCGAGGCCGGCTTCCTTGCGCGCTCGTACCCGCTCGGCGGAGCGGCGACGGTCGCGATCTCGACCGACGCGAAGCGCGTGAGGCTGCAGCTCTTCTCATTCGCCAGCCTGCCGAAGCCAACGGTGCACGACCTCCGCACCGGGGGCGTCGCCGTCGCGCCTGCAGTGCAGCTCGCGTGGCCGACGCGCGGGAGCTCGACCCACTACGTCGAGATCAGCGCGACGGGCGTCGCAAAAAGCGGCCTCTACTTCCTGCGGGTCACTTCGTCCGACGGGCGGGTCGGCTACGCGCCGCTGATCCTGCGGCCGCGCACGCTCGGCGAGCACAAGGTCGCGGTCGTCCTCTCGACGAACACCTGGCAGGCGTACAACTTCCTCGACGCGAACGGCGACGGCTGGGGCGACAGCTGGTACGTCGGCGGCGCGAGCCCGACGGTCGACCTGCGGCGGCCGTACCTCGACTTCGGCGTTCCGTTCCGGTTCCGCGACTGGGACCTCAGTTTCATCTCGTGGCTCAACCGCACCGGCAAGGAGGTCGACTTCCTCACGGACGACGACCTCGAGCGCGTGGCCGGCGGCGACGCGCTGCGACGCGCGTACGACCTCGTCGTCTTCCCCGGCCACGAGGAGTACGTCAGCGCCCACGCCTACGACGTGGTCACGCGGTACCGCGACCTCGGCGGCAACCTCATGTTCCTCTCGGCGAACAACTTCTTCTGGAAGGTGACCCGCGCCGGCCAGACCCTTCGTCGCGTGGCGACGTGGCGCACGCTCGGCAAGCCCGAGGCCGCACTCGTGGGCGTCCAGTGGTCAGCCTCGAACTACGGAACGTCGCTCGGGCCTTACGTCGTCCAAGGCGCAGGCGGCTCGCCGTGGGCCTTCACCGGGACCGGGCTGCACAACGGCTCGACCTTTGGGCGCTACGGGATCGAGATCGACGCGCGGGCGCCGAGCTCCCCACCGGGGACGCGGCTGCTGGCGCGGATCACGAACGCGATCGGCATCCACGACGCGGAGATGACCTACTACGAGAGCGGGTCGGGCGCGCGCGTGTTCGCCGCCGGCGCGCTCAACTTTGCGGCCTCGATGACCGATCCCGTCGTCTCGCGGCTGGTCGACAACGTCTGGTCGCGGCTCGAGCGCTAGTCGTAGCTGAAGAACCCTTGGCCTGTCTTGCGGCCGAGGTTCCCCTCGCGCTGCAGCTCGAGCAGACGCTGCGGCGGAGCCATCCGCTCCTCGCCGAGCGCCGCGTGCAGCGCCTCCGAGGCGTGCACGTGGATATCGACGCCGATCAGGTCGATCAGCGCGCACGGGCCGATCGGCCAGCCGGCGCCGAAGCGCATCGCGCGGTCGACGTCGTCCGGGCTCACCCGCGCCTCGTCGAGCACCCGCACGCAGTCGTTCAGCAGCGGGATCAGGATCCGGTTGACGATGAAGCCCGGCGTGTCGTTGCAGGCGACCGGCTCCTTGCCGAGTCGCTGGGCGAACGCGAAGGCGGTGTCGAACGCCTCGTCGCCGGTGTGCGCGGTGCGCACGACCTCGACGAGCGGCAGCACCGGCGCCGGGTTGAAGAAGTGCATCCCGACCACACGCTCCGGCGAGCCGACGGTCTGGGCGATCTCCGTCACCGAGAGCGCGGAGGTGTTCGTCGCCAGGATCGCCGGCGGCGGCAGCAGGCGGTCGAGCTCCTCGAACAGCTCTCGCTTGACGGCGAGATCCTCGAAGGCCGCCTCGATCACGAGCCCGCACGAGGCGAGGTCGGCGAGCTCGGTCGTGAGCTCGAGCCGTCCGAGTGCGGCGTCCTTGTCGTCCTGGGTCAGCCGCCCCTTCTCGACGCCGCGGCCGAGGTAGTGGTCGATCCCGTCACGGGCGTTCTCTCCACGCTCGGACTCGACCTCGCGGCCGACGACCTCGAGACCCGCCTGGAGGCAGACCTGCGCGATCCCGGCACCCATCGTGCCGAGCCCGATCACGCCGACGCGCGAGATCTCCACGGCGCGCGATGCTACAGCCGCTGCGCGAGGAGCCACTGCCACTGCACCTCGCCCTCGGGCTCGACCATCACCTCGAGCTCGTCGCGGGCGACCTCGAGCCCGGCCCGCTCGGCCAGGCGGCGGTTCGTCTCGGGGCTGGAGCCGGCGAAGTACATCTCGACACCTAGCCACTCCCCTAGCCACCCCGGGTTGTCGGCAGTAGGAAGGCTCGCCAGGAGCCATCCTCCGGGCCGAAGCCAGCCTACGATTCGTCCCAGGAGTGGACCGAACTCGTCCTGCGGCAGGTTGTTGAGGGCGTAGAAGGAGACGATCGCGTCGAAGCTTTCGGCTGGCAGTGCAACGGCCGTGAAGTCGCCATGGATCAGCTTGACCTCCGGCAAGCGCGCACGGGCGCGCTTCAGCTGCTCGGCCGAGAGATCGACGCCGGTCAGGCGTCCGTTCTCCGCGAGAATGCGGCTCGACTCGACGCCCGCACCGATCCCGAGCTCGAGCACGTCCGGCTGCTCCGGGAGGAGCTCCAGCAGGTCGAGGAGATAGCGGAGCCTCGTCTCGTCGGAGATCGTGCTCTGCCACTCCGCGAAGCGATCTGCGATCGCGTCGTAGCCGCGTTCGACGATCCGCTTCGGGTCGTCCACTAGAGGCGTTCGATCACTGCGGCGATCGCCTGGCCGAAGCCGATGCACATCGTCGCGACGCCGTAGCGCTCGTCGCGGCGCTCGAGCTCGCTCAGCAGCGTCGCCGTGACGCGCGCGCCGGTGGCGCCCAGCGGATGGCCGAGCGAGATCCCTCCGCCGTTCGGGTTCACGTCAGTCCAGCGCTCCTCCAGCCCCGCGTCGCGCATGAACTGGAGTGCGACCGAGGCGAAGGCCTCGTTCACCTCGACGACGGCGACCTCGTCCCAGCCGAGCCGGGCGCGCGCGAGCGCGCGGTCGCAGGCCTGCGGGTTGCCGTGCAGCATCAGTCGCGGATCGACCCCCGCGAGGCCGAACGAGACGAAACGCGCCCGCGGCGCCAGCCCGAGCCTCGCGCAGGCAGCCTCGCTCGCGACGAGCACCGCCGCGGCGCCGTCGCACATCTGGCTTGCGTTCCCTGCCGTCACCTTGCCGTCGGGTAGGAAGGCTG
>JBIOZO010000162.1:0-6312 GCA_044871215.1 Gaiellaceae bacterium
AAGGACGAGCGCGACGAGGGCTACATCCCCGGCAGCCGGCACATCCCCTATCGGCTCGTGCGCGCCTACCGCGACGAGCTCGACAACGGGAGGCCCGTGGTCACGATTTGCTCGAGCGGCGCACGAGCCGGGGTCGCCGCGAGCGTGCTCGCCGCCGAGGGCGTCACCGTCCGCCCGGTGTTGGATGGCGGCATCGACGACTGGCAGGAGCGCGGCGGTCGTCTCACCGCATTCCGCCGCTGCGGCTCGGGTTAGCGCAGCCGCTCGACCTGATAGCCGAGGCTGCGGAGCGTCTCGAGCAGCACGGCGCAGTGGTGCTCGTCGCGCATGCCGAGCGTCAGCTCGATCTCGCTCTGGTAGACGGGCACGTCCATGCCCTCGCGGTGATGGTCGACCGAGATCACGTTCGCGCGCTCCTGCGCCACGAGCTTCAGGAGCTTGATCAGCTCCCCTGGCCGGTCGTCGAGCCGGCTGCGGACGACCAGGTAGCGGCCCGCCGTGGTGAGGCCATGTCGCATCACGGAGATGAGAACGGTCGGGTCGATGTTGCCGCCCGAGAGGATCGCAACGGCCGGCCCCTCTCCCCCGGCCTTGCCGGTCAGCAGCGCCGCCACCCCTACCGCGCCCGCGCCCTCGACGACGAGCTTCGTCCGCTCCAGCAGCAGCACGATCGCGCGGCAGATCTCGTCGTCGCCGACCGAGATCAGGTCGTCGAGCGCCGAGTCGAGGATCGCGGCGGTCTTGACGCCGACCTGCTTGACCGCGATCCCGTCGGCGATCGTCGGCCCGCTGAGCCCGGCCTGCACGCCGACGATGCGCGCGTCCGGCCGCACCGCTCGTAGCGCGAGCGCGATCCCGGACGACAGCCCGCCGCCGCCGACCGGGATCACGAACGTCCCGGCCTGCGGCACCTGCTCGTCGAGCTCCAGCCCGATCGTCCCCTGCCCGGCGATCACGCGCTCGTCCTCGTAGGGGTGGACGAAGGTCGCGCCCGTCTCCTCCGCGTGCTTCAGCGCGGCCGCGAGCGCGTCCTCGAACGTCGCGCCGACGAGCTCGGCCCTGCCGCCGTAGTTCTTCGTCGGCTCGACCTTCGCCATCGGCGCGTCCTGCGGCATGAAGATCGTCGCGCGAACGCCCGCCTCGCGCGCCGCCCAGGCGACGGCCTGCCCGTGGTTGCCTGCGCTGGCCGCGACGACCCCGGCCCGCTTCTCGGCGTCGGAGAGCGTGGCGATCTTGTTGACGGCGCCGCGGATCTTGAACGAGCCCGTGCGCTGCAGGTTCTCGGCCTTCAGCGCGACCTCGCGGCCGATCAGCCGCGAGAGCGTCTCGGTGCCGTAGACCGGTGTGACGCGCGCGACCCCTTCGAGCCGCGCCCGCGCCTCCTGGATCTCCTTAAGCCCGGGTGCCGTCTTGGTCTTCAAGCTTGAACACCTTCTGCATGATCTCCCGAACCGCGGTGAGCGGGTCGAGCTTGCGGCTCTGCACCTCGTCGAGCAGCCGCCGCAACTCCTCGCTGCCGGCGACTTCCTGCTGCAGGTGCGCCTTCGCCCGCGCCGACGCGACGGCGAAGACCTCGCCGGCGAGGTTCTCGCGGCGACGCTGCTCCAGCAGCCCGTCGGACTCGAGGAAGGCGCGGTGCTCATCGATCTTCTCCCACAGCTCAGGGACGTTCACGCCGCGCGACGCCTCGGTCAGGACGATCGGCGGTTTCCACTCGCGCTCGGTGTCGAGCGCCAGCACCGAGCGCACCTCGTTCAGCATCGTCTTCGCGGCCGGGTGGTCCATCTTGTTGATCGCAATCACGTCCGGGATCTCCATGATCCCGGCCTTCAGTGCCTGGATCGAGTCGCCCGAGCCGGGCATCAGCACCAGCACGACGGTGTCGGCGATCCCGATCACCTCGACCTCGCCCTGGCCGGTGCCGACCGTCTCGAGGAACACCAGCTCCTTGCCGGCCGCGTCGAGCATCAGCAGCGCCTGCAGCGTGGCCTCGGCGAGGCCGCCCTGATGGCCGCGGCTGCCCATCGAGCGGATGAAGACGCCCGGGTCGAGGAAGTGGTCGGCCAGGCGGATGCGGTCGCCGAGCAGCGCGCCCTTGGTGAACGGGCTCGACGGGTCGACGGAGATCACCCCGACCGAGCGCTCGAGGCCGCGGACGTGCCGGACGAGGGCGCTGATCAGGCTCGACTTGCCGACGCCGGGCGGGCCGGTGACGCCGATCGCGTACGCGCCGCCCGTCTCCGGGTACAGGTCCTGGACGACCTCGTAGGCGAGAGGATCGGAGTTCTCGACGAGCGTGATCGCCCGCGCGAGCGCCCGCCGGTCGCCGGCACGCACGCCGGCGGCCAGCGACTCTCGCGTGAAGTCGCGGCGCGCTGCCACGCCCCGATGCTAAATGGAGGCCCGCTGCTCCGGCTCCGCGCTGTGCGCGGTCACGGCGAGCTGTTCGCCACGCGCGCGGCTGCCGGCCCCGGCGGCGCGGGCAAGCAGGAAGCCGACGACCGCGGCGACGGCGGAGGCGACGGCCGCGGCGCCCCAGATCCAGCGCGGCCCGTAGACGTCGGTCAGCCGGCCCGCGACGATCATCCCGATCACCAGCATCGCCACGTTCGAGCTCATCAGCACGGCGAAGGCGCGGCCGCGCAGCTCGTCGGGCGCCCCGCGCTGGACGAGGAGCGCGTTGCAGACGACGGCGGCCCCGTTGCCCGCGCCCGAGATCACGACGCAGGCCGCGCCGACCCAGACGTTCGGTGCGACGGCCGCGAGGCCGATCCCGATCGCCATCAACGAGAGCGAGACGCCGTAGACGTTCGCGAGCCCGCGGCGCTCGATCCAGGAGCCGGCAAGGTAAGCGCCGAAGGCGAGGCCGATGCCAGCGCTGCCCATCATCAATCCGAGCCCGAAGGTGCCGGAGTCGAAGGCGCGGAAGGCGAGCCGCGGCTCGGCGACGTTGACGGCGGCGTTCGAGAACATCGCCACGTTCCACGCGACGAGAACCGTCAGCAGGGCCTTTGAGCGAACGGTCAGCGAGAAGCCGTCCCTGAGGTCGGCCCAGTGCCCGCGGCTAGCGGCAGCGGTCGCCTGCAGCAGGCGCCGCGGGATGCCGTAGAGGAAGACCGCCGAGATCAGGAACGTGCACGCGTTGATCCAGTAGGCCGCGTCGACGCCCGAGGCCGCGACGAGCGCGCCGCCTGCCAGCGATCCGAGCGCCCAGGTGAGATTGTCGACGGTCTGGAGGAGCGCGTTCGCGCTGCTCAGGTCCTCGTCCTTGACGAGATTCGGCAGCCCGGCATAGGCAGCCGGCCTGAAGACGCCGGTCGCGAACCCGGCGATGGTCGCGAGCGCGACGACCTGCGTTGCGCTGGTCGTGAACGGCAGCGCGGCGAAGACCCCGAAGCGGACGAGGTCGGAGCCGACCATCAGCCGCCGGCGTGAGAGGCGGTCGATCAGCGGCCCCACGAGGATGCCGATCGCGAAGGTCGGCAGCATGTCGGCGATCAGCAACGCCGCGATCCAGCCCGACGAATGGGTCCGATCCCAGATGTCGACCTCGAGCGCGACGAGTGCCAGCCAGGTGCCCGCGCCCGACCCGAGCGTCGCCAGAAAGAGGCGCCGATAGTTCGGCTCGCGACCCAGGAGGGCGAGCTGGCTACCGGTCACGCGGGGGCGGCCCATCGCCTCGCACACGGTAACACCGAGACCGGCACTCAAACGAGGGGTTTTTCGGCCTGGTCCCTTGGAGTCAGGCCCGCGCGAACGCCTTCGCGAGCGCCCGCGCCAGCAGCTCGTGCTCGTCGTCCGTGCCGACCGTCACGCGCACCGCGCCGGGGGCTCCGAAGCCGTGCGTGGGCCGCACGATCACGCCCTCGTGGAGCAGCTGCTCGAAGAACGGCCGCGAGTCCTCGCCGACCTCGGCGAAGACGAAGTTCGCGACTGTCGGCCCGACCGGATCGAGGCCGTGTTCGCGCAGGATCCGCTCGAGGTCGGCTCTTCCCTGCGCGTTCTCCGCGCGGCGGCGCGCGAGCTCGTCGGGCGAGTCGAGGCTCGCGAGCGCGGCTTCCTGCGCGGGCGTCGTGATGTCGAACGCGCGCCGCACCTTGCCGATCGCCGTGACGATCTTTGCCGGCGCCAGGCCGTAGCCGACCCGCAAGCCGGCGAGGCCATAGATCTTGGAGAACGTTCGCAGGACCACCACACGCCGGCCCTGCTTCAGGTAGCCCTCGACGCCGTCCGGGTAGTCCGGGTCGTCGATGTACTCGGCGTAGGCCTGGTCGAGCACCGTCACGACGTGATCGGGGACGCGCTCGAACCAGTCGTCGAGCTCGGCGGTCGTGTTCGTCGTGCCGGTCGGGTTGTTCGGGAGGCAGAGGTAGGCGATCTTCGTCCCCGGCCCGATCGCTTCGAGCATCGCGTCGAGGTCGTAGCGCCCGTCCCGCAGCGGCACCGTGCGCGGAACCGCGCCGACCTTCCGCGCATCGATCACGTAGCTCGGGAAGGAAGGCCAGCCGCAGACGATCTCGTCGCCGGGCTCGAGCGCAGCCTGGGTGAGGCAGTCGACGAGCCCGTCCGAGCCCGCGCCGACCGCGACCTCCTCGAACAGGACGTCGAACCGCTCGGCCAGCGCAGCCCGGAGCCGGTACGCGCCGCCGTCGGGATAACGGTTCAGCTCATCCGTCGACCGCTCAATCGCCTCGCGCGCCGCCGGAAACGGGCCGTACGGGCCTTCGTTCGATGCGAGC
The DNA here is from genome assembly GCA_044871215.1 of Gaiellaceae bacterium. Classification (GTDB taxonomy): domain Bacteria; phylum Actinomycetota; class Thermoleophilia; order Gaiellales; family Gaiellaceae; genus AC-32. The sequence goes on from JBIOZO010000162.1 coordinate 4,740, forward strand.
TTGACCACGCGCTCAAGCCCCAGCTCACGCTGGACCTCCTCGACCGGCTTCCCCGGCTCGTAGGGCACGAGGTCGTTGACGGCCGGCCTGAAGAAGCTGTCCGCGATCTCGGCGAGCGCCCGGGCCACGCCCGGACTCTAACCGGGCCTCCGCGCCGCCCCACGCACTAGCATCCCCCCGGCATGCGGATCGCGGTCCCGAGAGAGACGGCGCCGGGCGAGCGGCGCGTGGCGCTCGTTCCGGAGGTCGTCGGGAAGCTCGTTCCAGCCGGCTTCGAGGTGGCCGTGCAGCGCGGGGCCGGCGAGGCGGCGTCCTTTCCGGACGGGGCGTACGAGGAGGCCGGCGCGCGGATCGCCGACGACTGGGCCGACGCGGACGCCGTCGTCAAGGTTCAGAAGCCGAGCGAGGAGGAGGCCGGGCGGCTGCGCGACGGCCAGCTGCTGATCGGCTTCCTGCATCCGCTCACCGATGCCGAGGGAATCGATCGGCTCGCTGCGCGCGGGGTCGTCGCGTTCGCGATGGAGTCGATCCCGCGGATCACGCGCGCCCAGCCGATGGACGCGCTCTCCTCGCAGGCGACCGTTTCCGGCTACAAGGCCACGCTGCTCGCGGCCGAGCGGCTGCCGAAGTTCTTCCCAATGCTGATGACCGCGGCCGGAACGGTCGCGCCCGCGAAGGTGCTCGTGCTCGGCGCGGGCGTCGCCGGGCTCCAGGCCGTTGCGACCGCTCGCCGCCTAGGCGCGGTCGTGACCGGCTTCGATGTGCGACCCGTCGTGCGCGAGCAGATCGAGAGCCTGGGCGCCAATTGGCTCGATCTCGGCGTCGTGGGCGAGGAGACCGAGGGCGGCTACGCCGCAGCGCTGACTGAGGAGCAGCAGCGCAAGCAGCAGCAGGAGCTCGAGGCCCGCCTGCCCGACTTCGACGTCGTGATCACGACGGCGCTGATCCCCGGCCGACCCGCGCCGCGGTTGATCCCCGCGAGCGCGGTCGCGGCGATGCGGCCCGGGTCGGTCGTCATCGACCTCGCCGCCGAAGCCGGCGGCAACTGCGAGCTCACCGAGCCGGGCGAGGAGGTCGTGCGCGAGGGCGTCACGCTGGTCGGGCTCACCGACCTGCCTAGCTCGATGCCGTTCCACGCGAGCCAGCTGTACGCGCGAAACGTGGCAGCGCTGCTGAACCACCTGGCCCCGGAGGGCACGCTGGCGCTGGACTGGGAGGACGAGATCACGGCCGGCGCCTGTGTGACGCGCCGGCAAGAAGTCCCCGCATGACGCAATTGCGAGTACCCGGGACGAATCGGCACATCTTCGGCACGCATGCGTCACAGACCCGTGCGCCCAACCCGGGTAGCGTCTCCGCCGAGGGCGGTGGGACTGGAAGCCCCACCCTGATGGGTGGGGGTACGGGTTTCTCGCGCGAACATCTCTACCGTCGCCCCCCTGCGCTCGAGGAGACCGCGTCGTGAGCCACAACACGCTGCTTGTTTTCGAGCTGACGATCCTCGTCCTCGCGATCTTCCTCGGGTTCGAGGTGATCTCGAAGGTTCCGACGCTCTTGCACACGCCGCTGATGT
>JBIOZO010000163.1:0-26134 GCA_044871215.1 Gaiellaceae bacterium
GCGCCGCCCAGCGCGTGGATCAGCCGGCCGATCGGCCAGGCTTCGAAGTAGCTCTCGTGCCAGTGCAGCATCTGGTCGAGACACGCCGCGACCGGGTGCTCGTCGTAGAGGAAGAGGATTCCCTTGCGCTTCAGCGCCGCCGCGATCCCGGTCGCCCACCCGTCGAGGTCGGCCACCTCGGCGAGGGCTCCCCAGGACGAGTACACGACGTCGAAACGGCCGCGCCGTAGCTCGACCGGCAGCGCTTCGGGCGAGGCGGTGACGAGCGCGGCGTCGGGCAACCGCTTGCGCGCGGCGACGATCGTCTTCTCGTCGGGATCGACGCCGGTGACGAGGGCGCCGAGGCTCATCAGCGCGGCGGTCTCGCGGCCGGCGCCGCACGCGAGGTGCAGCAGGTGCCGGCCTCCGATGTCGGGCAGCCGCTCACGCACGGGCTTCGGCAGCGTGCGCGAGCCGCGTGTGGACGAGCGCCGGATGCGCTTGTGCGCCTCTTCCCAGGCGCGGAGGTTGGTGTCGGTCGGCTCCATCAGGAGGGATCGACGGGCCGGTGCTCGCCGGCTGGCCACGATGGTCGTTCCGAGACGAAGACGCAGGGAGCGTTCGTATCCGCAGGATACGGGCGCGACTGAGGACGCTGTGTCGGGGCGAACAGCGGGGCCAGACGGCTCAGTCGCTGGTTCGTCGAGTCCTCCATTCAGGCAGGCAGCGAGTAGCCGCCGTCGACGATCAGCGTGTGGCCGCAGACCATCTTCGCCTCGGGCGAGCAGAGGAAGAGCACCGCGTCCGCGACGTCGGCCGGCTCGACGAGGCGGCCCATGGCCGTCTTCGAGAGGCCCTCCGAGAGCATCTCCTCGCGGTTCGGGAAGTGCTCGAGCGCGCCGGTTTCGACGACGCCCGCGGAGACGGCGTTCACCCGGATCCGGGGTGCCAGTTCCACGGCGAGGTAGCGGACGAGCGCCTCGAGCGCCGCCTTCGAGACGCCGACGAGCGTGTAGTTGTCGAGGACTCGGATCGAGCCGAGACTCGAGATCCCGACGATCGACGAGCCGTCCGGCATTTGGGGCGCGCACGCGCGCGCGAGGGCCAGAAGCGCCCGCGCGTTGGCGTTGAGCGTCCAGTCCCAGTGCTTGTCCTCGGTCTCGAGCGCCGGCTTGATCACGCCGGTCGCCGCGTTGTGGACGAGGACGTCGAACGGCCCGAGCTCGGCGGCCTCGCCGACGACCCGCTCGGAGGCGACGCTGCCCCGCAGCAACAGCGGCTCGGCCCCCGCTGCGCGCAGCTCGTCGGCGGCTTCATCGGCCGCGCGGTCGTTTCTGAGGTAGCCGATCGCCACCCGCGCGGCGCCCTCCTCCGCGAACCGCAGCGCGATCGCCTTGCCGATCCCGCGCGACCCGCCCGTGACGAGCACGGACGCCCCTTGGAAACGGCTCATTGCCGCGGCGGCAGCGGCTCGTCGGCAGGCGCGGCGCTCGGTATCTCGTCCCAGCCGGGGACGTCGCGCCGCACGCGCGGCCCCTCGTGCGCCTTCGTCGACGCGTGGCCGAGCCGATCGAGCAGCTCCATCTTGGCCTCGGCGTATCGGCGCACCTCGTGGTCCTCGGGCAGGTCGAGCACGAGCTCTTCGACCCGCGCTCGCAGCTGGTAAGCGAAATGCGGCGTCGCCGGCGCCACGAGGGCGTCGATCTGGTCGGTCGTCGGCTCTCCCTGCGGCATGACCAGAAGCCTAATGGGTAGGTTCGAGACGATGCGCCGAGCGGAGCCAGCCGACCTGATGCTGCTGGCGACGGTCACTCTCTGGGCCCTCAACTTCACGGTCACGAAGTACGTGATCTCGCACGGCTTCGAGCCGATCGCCTACGGCGTGCTGCGCTTCGGGTCGGCCGCGCTCCTGTTCGCGGTGTTCACCTGGTGGCGCGAGCGCTCCTTCGCACTCGAGCGTCGCGACCTCCTCATGCTCACCGGCGCCGCGCTCGTCGGGATCTTCCTCAACCAGCTTTCGTTCGTCTACGCAATCAAGCTGACGACCGCCACGACCGTCGCGCTGCTGTTCGGGACGCTGCCCGTGATGACCGGGATCTTCGCCCGGTTGCTCGGGATCGAGCGGCTCAACTCGCGCTTCTGGATCGCCGCCGTGCTCGCCTTCGGCGGCGCCGCGCTCGTGGCGCTCGGCTCCGGCACGGGCGTGTCCGGCCAGCTCGTCGGCGACCTGCTCGGGTTCGCGGCCTCCGCCACCTGGGCCTGGTACACGGTCGCCGTCTCACCGCTCCTGCAGCGCTACTCGACGCTGCGGGTCAGCGCGCTCGCCTTCACGATCGGGACGATCCCGCTGCTGCTCGTCGGCGCGCCGCAGCTGGCCCGGCAGGACTACCACCTGCCGGTGAAGATCTGGGTGCTCCTCGCCTTCGCGGTCGTCGGCCCGCTCGTGGTCGCCAACCTGCTGTGGTTCGGCGGGATCAGCCGCGTCGGGCCCTCTCACGCGGCCGTCTTCGCCAACGCCCAGCCCTTCCTCGCGGCGGTCTTCTCGCTGCTGATCCTGAGCGAGCCGCTCGGGCGCCTGCAGGTCGTCGGCGGCTTCCTGATTGCCTGCGCGATCCTGATCTCGCGCATCCCGAGCCGCACCCGCGCCGAGGTGGTGACGACGTGAGCCTCCGCGAGCGCCTTGCGCGCACGCCTCCGGGATACCGGTTCTCGATCGGCCGGATCCTCGCGATCTACTCGGGCCTGATGGTCGCGCTGCTGCTGGCGGCCCTCGACCAGACGATCGTCGCGACCGCCCTGCCGAGAGTCGTCTCCGAGCTGGGCGGGATCTCGCAGTACTCGTGGGTCTTCACGGCCTACATGCTCGGTTCGACCGTGACCGTGCCGCTCTACGGGAAACTCGGCGACGCGCACGGGCGCAAGCCGCTCTTCATCATCGCGATCACGATCTTCCTGATCGGCTCGGCGCTCTGCGGCCTCGCGCAGAACATGGTGCAGCTCGTGATCTTCCGCGCGGTCCAGGGCGTCGGCGCAGGCGGCCTCTTCCCGCTGACGCTGGCGATGGTGGGGATGATCGTCCCGCCTCGCGACCGCGGTCGCTACCAGGGGCTGATCGGCTCCGTCTTCGCGGCGGCCTCGATCATCGGGCCTCTGATCGGCGGGTTCATCGTCGACAACACGTCCTGGCGCTGGATCTTCTTCGTCAACCTGCCGGTCGGGATCGTCGCGCTCGTCGTGATCCTCGTGACGATGCCCAAGCGCCCGTACCGCCAGGAGCACTCGATCGACTGGGTGGGCGCGGGCGTGCTGGCGCTGGGGACCTCGGCGCTGCTGCTCGGGCTCGTCTGGGGCGGGCGCGAGTACTCGTGGGGGTCGCCGGAAGTGCTCGGCGCCCTCGTCGCCGCGTCCGGGCTGCTGGCGCTCTTTTGGCTGATCGAGCGGCGTGTGCAGGAGCCGATCCTGCCCTTCGATTTACTGCGGAACCAGACCGTCGCCTCCAGCGTCGCCTGCATGTTTCTCGTCGGGGCGGCGATGTTCGGGACGATCAGCTTTGTGCCGCTCTTCGTGCAGGGCGTGATCGGCACCTCCGCGACCTCTTCGGGCGTCGTCCTCACGCCGCTGATGCTCGGCGCGGTCACGACCAGCTTCCTCTCGGGCCAGGTGGTCTCGCGCACCGGTCGCTACCGGCCGAACACGCTGATCGGGCCGATCGTGCTGGGGCTCGGCGAGCTCATGCTCTGGCGGCTCGGCGTGAACGCGACCAACGCCGAGGCGGCCCGCGCGATGGTGATCGCCGGCGTCGGGCTCGGGATGATGATGCAGATTTTCGTGCTCTCGATCCAGAACTCGGTGGCCCGCGCGCAGATGGGCTCCGCCACCGCGCTGAGCCAGTTCTCGCGCTCGATCGGCGCGACCCTCGGCGTCGCGCTGATGGGGGTGATCGTCAACCAGCGGCTGCCGGCCGGCGCGAAGCTCGAAGGTGCGACCATCCACCGGCTCCCCCCGGCCGGCCGCGAGGCGCTCGCGAACGCGCTGCAACCGGCCTTCCTGCTCGCCGTCCTCCTCTGCGTGGCCGTCTTCGTGATCTCGCTCCTCTGGGTGCGCGAGGCTCCGCTGCGGAGCGAGCTCGAGGACGCCCCGCCGGTGGTCGGCGACGAGGCCTCGCCGCAACCGGCTGCCGTGAACAGACCCGAGTAAGATCAGTTCATGACCGACTTCATGCCGCTCGAGGGCTGGGATCACGTCGAGCTCTGGGTGGGCAACGCGAAGCAGTCGGCCTTCTTCTACGAGCACGCCTTCGGCTTCACGCGCACCGCCTACGCCGGGCCGGAGACGGGCGTTCGCGATCGCGCCTCCTACGTGCTCGAGCAGGGCGACATTCGGCTCGTCCTGACGAGTGGGCTGCGGAACGACAGCGAGGTCACGCAGTACGCCTGCCGGCACGGTGACGCGGCGAAGGACATCGCCCTGCAGGTGCCGAGCGCCGCCGAGGCCTACCGCCAGGCTGTGCAGCGCGGCGCGCGCGGGATCGCCGAGCCGCGCTGGGTCGAGGACGACTTCGGCCGCGTCGAACTGTCGGCGATCGGCACCTACGGCGACGTCATCCACACCTTCGTCAACCGCCAGGAGTACGCCGGGCCATACCTGCCGGGCTACGTGTCGGCGGCCGAGAACGGGCACGCGAGCGGCGGCGTCGGCCTGAAGGCACTCGACCACGTCGTGGGCAACGTCGAGCTCGGGCGCATGAACCACTGGGTCGAGTTCTACGAGCGCGTCTTCGGCATGACGAACATCGTCCACTTCGGAGACGACCAGATTCAGACCGAATACTCGGCGCTAATGTCGAAGGTGATGTCGGACGGCAGCGGGAAGATCAAGTTCCCGATCAACGAGCCGGCCGAGGGGAAGCGCAAGAGCCAGATCGAGGAGTACCTCGAGTTCAACCACGGCCCCGGCGTGCAGCACATCGCGCTGCAGAGCGAGGACATCGTTCGCACAGTCACGGCGATGAAGGAGCGCGGCGTGCTCTTCCTCGACACGCCCGACACGTACTACGACGACGTCCAGGCCCGGGTCGGCGAGATCGGCGAGGACTACACCGACCTGCAGCGGCTGAAGATCCTCGCCGACCGCGACGAGGACGGTTACCTGCTGCAGATCTTCACGAAGACCGCGCAGGACCGGCCGACGGTCTTCTTCGAGGTGATCGAGCGCCATGGCGCGACCACCTTCGGCGAGGGCAACTTCAAGGCGCTCTTCGAGTCCATCGAGCGCGAGCAAGCGCTCCGCGGCAACCTCTAGGCCCGCGGCGCTCCCCGGTACCACCAGCCGATCGCCGGCAGCCGTTCCCGCACGATCGCGGCGTGCTCCGCGCCCTCGAGCTCGTGCTTCCCGATCATGCGCGCGAGGTAGGGCCACGCGGCCAGGCTGCGGGCCTCGAAGCTCTCGTCGAGTGCGGCGCGCACGCGGTCGCCGGGATGGAGGTGGTCGTGCTCCTCCCGCCACGCGGCGATTGAGCCGTCGCGGTCGGGGTCGTGGGTCGCCACCCACTCGGCCGCGCGCTCGTCGTAGCTCTCCCAGCTGAACTCGGAGACGAAGAGCAGGCCACCGGGCCGCAGCAGCCCGGCCACCGCGGTGAGCACCGGCTTGAGCTCGGCGTGATGCAGCGCCATCACGGAACAAACCCCGTCGAAACGGCCGATCCCCTCAACCTCCTCGACTCGCTCGCGCACGAAGCGCGGGCCGGCGGGAGCGTTCGGGTCGACGCCGACGGCGTCGAGGCCGGCGGTCGCCAGGCGCTCCACCAGGGCGCCGTCACCGCATCCGACGTCGAGCACGCGCGCCCGCGCCGGCAGCGCGCGCAGGAGCAGGTCGTCGAAGCCCCGCCACCAGCGGTCGGGCGCCACGTCAGCTCTCCCGCTGGTCGCCGCGGCGCAGGCCGCGCTCGGCGTCCCACGCCATCCAGAAGCGGTTGCCCTCGCGGAAGGTGACGAAGCCGGCCGAGTCGACGTCCACGGCGAAGAGGTGGTAGTTGGGCTCGGTGGGCTCCCAGTCGATTCGTGCCTTGATCGTTGCGCGGTAGCGAGCGCGGCGGTCGTCCTCCTCGACCGGGACGGCGCGGCCGTAGAGCTTGAAGTCGCCCTCATCGCCTTCCCGGCGGGAGACGACCGAGTGGACGACGAGCCGCGGGTCGCGTTGCAGGTCGAGCGCCTTGGGCGAGCGCAGCATCATCCCGAGCATCAGCTCGCCGTCGACGAAGTCGGGCTCCACCGGCGTGATGCGGGGCCAGCCGTTGCGTCGCAGTGTGCCGACGAGGCAGAGCTCGCGGGCGCGGAAGCGCTCCTCGCCGAGCTTCGCCAGCTCCGGCGCTGCCTCGGCGAACTCGTCCCAGCGCATAAGGGCAGGCTAACGGGGTATCTCGCGCGTGATGACCTTCGAGCTCCTGCAGGCCCCGTCGCGGCAGGCGTCGACGCTGAAGGAGACCGCGCACCGGCCCTGGCCTCTCCCGACGGGCTCGTGGATCATGGGCCAGACCTGGGACGACCTGCTCTTCGCGCACTGGCGCGTCGACGCCGCCGCTCTCGACGCGCTCGTCCCGACCGGGCTGGAGCTGCAGGAGCACGACGGCAGCGCCTGGCTCGGCGTGACGCCGTTCGTGCTGAACAACTTCCGCCTGCGAGGGATGCTGCCGCTGCCGGTCGTCTCGAGCTTCCCGGAGATCAACGTCCGCACGTACGTGTCCGCGGAGGGCAAGCCGGGGATCTGGTTCTTCAGCCTCGACACATCGAGCCGTGGCGCCGTCGAGGCGGCGCGGCGGCTCTACAAGCTGCCGTACTTCCACGCGCGGATGGCCGTCGAGCACCGCGCCGGGCGCGTCGACTATTCGAGCACCCGTCGCGAGTCGCCCCGGCCGTTCGTGTTCACGGGGAGCTACGCCGCCACGGGCGAGGCAACGATCGCCGAGCCGGGGAGTCGCGAGCACTTCCTGACCGAGCGCTACTGCCTCTACTCGGCCGACGAATCGGGGCTGCACCGAGCCGAGATCCACCATCCGCCGTGGCCGCTGCGTCCGGCCGAGGCCGAGCTCGAGCTGAACACGATGCCGCCCGACGGGGTCGAGCTCCAGAGCGAGCCCCTGTTTCACCTGGGCGGGCGCCAGGACGTCGTGATCTGGCCGCTCGAGCGGGTCTAGCAGACCGCAAGAACGGCTTGGTTGCGGGATCTACTGGCTGTAAGCGACCAATTCAGGAGGAATCGCCAGAATGAAGAAGCGCTGGATTCTCCCGGGCCTAGTCACCGCCGCTCTCGCCCTCGCGGCAGCGGGCATGGCCGATCCGGGCCACGGGAAGGGGCCGGGTCACCACGGCAAGTTCGGCCCCTACAGCGTGGTCACCGACGACCATGGCTCGTGCGGCAACGCCTGGGCGGTCGACACCGAGAAGCGCACCTTCAAGGTCAGGCGCAACGGGGACGGCTCCTACACCCTCACGCGCTACGACCGCGGCACCTTCGTGACGACGGCCGGCCAGAGCCCGGGCGCGTGCGAGACCAAGGCCAAGCACGGGCACACGGTGCTCGCCGGCGTCCACGGTCGCTTCGGCGGCTATATCCGCGGCCGCATCACGGGCGGCACGTTCGACCCGAACGCGACGTGCACCGCCGCCGACTGTGGGTTCACGGACGTCTGGATCGCGGCCTTCTTCGGCCCGTCCGCGACGTTCTCGTGCTTCGAGAACTCGAAGGCCTGCCAGTTCGCCTTCGAGTACCACGCCCGGCATCAGGGGCTGCGGTTCCACCACTGGTACGACATCGGCAAGGGCGCCGGGACGTTCCTCAAGGAGCGCTTCCACGGCGACATCGCCAACGCGTAGGGCCCAGTAGCTCGCTTCGCCCGTAGGGCCCGCGAAAGCGGGCCCTCCTCGTTGTGTGAAGCTTCCGCGGTCGTGACCCCGCAACGTCGAACCGCTCTCGTCTCGATCCTCGCCGCCTGCGTCCTGATCGGCGTCAAACTCGTGGCCGGCATCGCCACGCACAGCCTCGGGCTCCTGTCGGAGGCCGCGCACTCGGGCACCGACCTCGTGGCGGCGCTCCTTACGTTCTTCGCGCTCGGCGTCGCCATCCGGCCGGCCGATCCGGGGCACGCCTACGGCCACGGCAAGGCGGAGCATCTCGCGGCCCTCGGCGAGGCCGCCATCCTGGTCGTCGCGAGCCTGCTGATCGCCTGGCGCGCGCTCTGGCGCTTGCTCGGCCTCGCCGAGGGCCAGGTCGACCCGCGCGGATGGGCGCTGCTGGTGATCGGCGCGGTGATGCTGATTGACGCCGGCCGCGCCTGGGTCTCGTACCGCGCGGGCCGTCGCTACCAGAGCCCCGCGCTGCAAGCGAACGCGCTCCACTTCGCCAGCGACCTTGCCGGCTCGACCGCGGTGCTGCTCGGGCTCGCCGCCGCTCGTGCCGGCTACCACTGGGCCGACTCGGTCGCGGCGCTGTTCGTGGCCGTGCTGGTGCTGCTCGCGGCGACTCGCCTCATGCGCGTCAACGTCGACGTCTTGATGGATCGCGTTCCGCCCGACGCCCAGGCGGCCGCCCTGGCCGCGATCGGGGCGCTGCCGGGGATCGAGCTGCGCCGGCTCCGGATGCGGCAGGCGGCCGGCAGGCAATTCGCCGACGTCGTGATCGGCGTGCCGCCGGGCGCCGCGGTCGGCCAGGGCCACGCGGCAGCGGACGCCGTTGAGGAGGCGGTGCATGACGCCCTGCCGCAGAGCGACGTCGTCGTCCACGTCGAGCCGCAGCAGGACGAGCCCGCCCTGCGGGAGCGAGCTCTCGCGGCGGCCCAGCGGGTCCCGCGCGTGCGGGAGATCCACAACCTCAGCGTCCTCCGCGTGGGCGAGGCAACAGAGGTGTCGCTGCACCTGAAGCTGCCCGGCGACCTGCCGCTCGACGATGCTCACGCCGTGGCCACGGAGGTCGAGCGCGCGATCGTCGAGTCGGTGCCCGAGGTCGACGCCGTGCAGACGCATCTCGAGCCGCTCGCGGAGGCGGGGGAGGGGCGCGACGTCACCGGAGACCGCGACCTCGTCGAGCGGATCGTCCGCGAGCAGACCGGCCAGGTGCCGCGCGAGCTTCGCTTCCTCCGCACCGACGACGGGCTGCTCGCCTACCTGACCCTCTCGCTCGACCCGGGCACTTCGCTGGCCGAGGCGCACGCGCGCGCGAGCGAGGTCGAGGAGCGGATCCGCCGCGAGCGGCCTGAGATCAGCGACGTGATCGTGCACACGGAGCCCTGATGAAGCTCTGCATGTTCACCCCGCTCGAGCCGGAGATCCGCGGGTGGCCGGGGCGGATCGAGGGCGACCGCGTGATCCAACTCGCGGCGCAGACGCTCGAGGCCTTCTTCACCGGCGGCGGGAATGCGCGCGAGCACGCCGAGTACGCACTGTCGGACGTACGCCTGCTCGCACCCGTGCGGCAGCCGCCGTCGGTCCGCGACTTCTACGCGTTCGAGGAGCACGTTCGCAACGCGCGCGCCGTCACCGGCCGCGGCGAGGTCGTTCCCGAGTGGTACGAGCTGCCGGTGTTCTACTTTTCGAACCCTGCGGCGATCTACGGACCGGACGACGAGATCCCGTACCCCGAGGGCTCGCAGGCGCTCGACTACGAGCTCGAGGTGGCGGCGGTGATCGGCGCCGACGGCGGGATTGGCGGCTTCACCGTCATGAACGACTGGTCGGCACGCGACCTCCAGCGGAAGGAGATGAAGGTCGGCCTCGGCCCGGCGAAGGGCAAGGACTTCGCCACCTCGCTCGGCCCACTGCTCGTCACTCCGGACGAGCTCGGCGACCTGCGCCTCGAGATGATCGCCCGCGTGAACGGCGAGGAGCGCTCGCGCGGGAATCTCGGCGACATGTACCACTCTTGGGAGGCGATCGTCGCCCAGGCCGCGCGCAACACCGAGCTCCGGCCGGGCGACGTCCTCGGATCGGGCACGGTCGGAACCGGCTGCATCCTCGAGCACGGCGACGAGCGCTGGCTGCAGCCCGGCGACGAGGTCGAGCTCGAGGTCGAGGGCATCGGCGTCCTGCGGAACCGAATCGGCACGATAGGGACGTGAAGGTCGCGATCATCGGCGGCGGGGTGATGGGCCTCGCGACGGGCTGGGCGCTCAAGCGGCGCGGGCACGAGCCTGTCGTCTACGAGCAGTTCGAGGTCGGCAACCAGCACGGGTCGAGCCATGGGCGGTCGCGCATCTTCCGGCTCGCGTACGCGGAGGATCACTACGTGCAGCTCGCGCAGGAGGCGCTGCGGCTCTGGCGCGAGCTCGAGGCCGAGAGCGGCGAGACGATCCTCGAGCTCTACGGGCTGGTCGAGGTCGTGCGCACGCTCGAGGAGAGCACCGCGCACACGCTCGAGCGGAACGGTGTCGCCTGGGAGCGACTCGACCGCGAGGAGGCGATGCGCCGCTACCCGATCAAGGTCCCGGAGGAGTCGTTCGCCGTCGTTCAGAACGAGGCCGGCATCGCCCGCGCGGACAAGGCGCTCGAGGCGTTCCGGCGCGAGCTCGACGTGCGCGAGAACACCCGCGCGCACCCGGACGACGTCGAGGCCGACGCCGTGGTCGTGACCGCGGGGTCGTGGGTCAACGAGTTGCTCGACGAGGCGCTGCCGGTGAAGACCACGCGGGAGACCGTCTGCTACTTCCGCCCCGAGGAGGGCAAGCCCGTCCCCTCGGTCGTCTCCTTCCAGCCGGACCGGCACACGCACGACATGTACTCGCTCCACGACCCCGTCTACGGGCTGAAAGTGGGTGCGCACCACGCGGGGCAGGAGGCCGACCCGAACGTGCCCGGAGAAGCGGAGCCGCACCTGGTCGAGCGCGTCACCGCCTGGGCGAACGAGACGTACCGCCTCGCCGATCCCGAGCCGGCGGCCCTCGATACGTGCATGTACACGACCACCGCGGACGAGACCTTCATCGTCGAGCGTCGCGGGCGTCTCGTAGTCGGCTCGCCCTGCTCGGGCCACGGGTTCAAGTTCGCGCCGGCGATCGGCGAGCGGCTGGCCGACCTCGTCCGGGAGGCCGCGGCCTAACCGGCCGAGACGCGCACGACGACCGGCCCCGCGAACGGCGGGCTCAGCTTCGTCACGCCGCCCGCGCGGACGGTCCGCTTCGCAGTCGCGCCCGTCCGAGCCGAGAGCCAATCGAGCCGATAGCGGGCACTGCGCGAGGGGAGACTCAGCGTGAACGGTCCGCTGTTCGGCTGGTAGACGACGGACTGGGACCCGTCGCCGACGAGGCAGTAGCGCGTCGAGCAGCCGTCGGTGCTCGGCTCTAGGCCCGCGAGGTCGACGGCATCCGCAACCGCGCGCGCCTGTCCGAGCGCGACGCGCGCGCGCTTGTGGGCATGCGACAGATCGTCCATGTAGATCACGTTGTAACCGCGCGTGAAGGCTTCCCAGACAAAGCCCGCGTCACCGCAGATCCCACAGAGGTGATCCGTGTCCAGCAGCGACACCTTGCGCCCGTCGGCGAGCGGAGGATCGTCGGCGTAGTCGTAGCCGCCCGGCGAGACCCAGTCCGCCGGCCCGGTGTAGAGCTGCTCGTTGTTCCCGGCGCGCTGGTAGGTCATTCCGACCGGTCGCGACACCCCGTGGGCGGCGAGTTCGTGCCGTACGAAGCGGATCATCCGCAGCTGCCACTGCGTCGCACTGACGTCGGGTTCGTTCGAGATCTCGAACAGGACGTTCGGCAGCGAGCCGACCGCGTCGACGACACGGCGCACGTACTCGCGCTGGAGGGCCAGCACGCGCGGGTCCGGCGTGTCGAAGAATCGCAGCCCGTAGCCGTTCTCGTCCGCCGCGATGCCGTTCACGTTGTTGCCGCCGGCGAACGGGTGCGCGTCCCAACCGAGCGGCGGCTGGGCGGAATGGGTCTCCCACCCCTCGAACAGCATCACCGAGACGTAGATGCCGCGGCGGTTCGCCTCCTCGACGCGCTGCTCGAGCCGGTCGAAGTACCGCTGGTCGAAGCGTGTGAGGTCGAAGCGCGGCCTACCGTCGCGCGCGTCGCCAGGCCCAGTGCGAAGCCACGGCTGCGGGCTGGTGTACCAGGTCTGGTCATTCGCTCGGTACTCGGGGAGCTCCCAGGTCCAGAGTCGGATGAAGTTGCTGCCGTTGCGCTCGAGCCGGTCGAGGTAGGCGCTGTAGTCGAACGGTCTGGGAGGTTGGGTGCGGCCGCGGTCGACGAGGTTGCTCCACGTGTGGAAACCGGTCAGGTAGACGGCCCGGCCCGAGCCGTCGGTGAAGTAGCGCGGGTTTGAGTCGAGCCGGTGGAGCGGCTTGAGGCTCGGCGCGCCGCAGCCACTCGCCAGCACGGCGACCAGGGCACACGCTGTCAGCAGCCGCCGCATCCCCGGAATGGTGCCCGTCACACCCTGTTTGCCACCTGCTGGCTCTTTCGCGCAGCGTGGGTAAGGTGTCGCCGTGCCGTTCTACCAGCGACTCGGCGACGTCCCGCGCAAGCGGCACATCCAGTTCCGCGACAACGGGACGCTGCTGACCGAAGAGGTGATGGGCCTCGAGGGCTTCTCGGGCAACGAGTCCATCCTCTACCACCTCACCTCGCCCTGCCGCGTCACGAAGGTCGACGAGTTCGAGCCGATCGAGCGCGACGAGTGGGTGCCGGACGGCCACCAGCACCGGCACTTCAAGACGATGGCCGAGATCGAGCCGGACGGTGACGCGGTCTCAGGCAGGCAGCTGTTGATGTGGAACCAGGATGTCGAGATCTCGCTCTGCCGTCCGGACGAGGAGATGGACTACTTCTTCCGGAACGGCGAGGGCGACGAGGTGATCTTCGTCCACGAAGGGTCCGGCACGCTCAAGACGATCTTCGGCGACGTCCCGTACAAGGAAGGCGACTACATTGTCGTCCCGCGCGGCACGACGTACCGCTTCCGGCCGGAGGGCGACCAGCGCTACCTCGTCTTCGAATCGCCCGGGCTGATCGAGATCCCGCGCCGCTACCGCAACGAGTACGGCCAGCTGCTCGAGCACGCGCCCTTCTATCACCGTGACATCCATCCGCCCGCCGAGCTGCACACCCACCGCGACCGCGGCGAGTTCCTGGTCAAGGTGCGGGTCCGCGACGGCTACCAGACCTACGAGCTCGACTACCACCCGTTCGACGTCGTCGGCTGGGACGGCTACGTCTACCCGTGGACGTTCTCGATCCACGACTTCGAGCCGATCACCGGGCGCATCCACATGCCGCCGCCGTCGCACCAGACGTTCGAGGGCCGCAACTTCGTGATCTGCTCGTTCTGCCCGCGCAAGCTCGACTTTGACCCGCTCGCGATCCCGATCCCGTACCACCATTCGAACCTGAACTCGGAGGAGATGATCTATTACGTCTCCGGGAACTTCGGCTCACGCCGGGGCATCGAGGTCGGGTCGGTGACGCTGCATCCGTCCGGCATCCCGCACGGGCCGCACCCGGGTCTGGCGGAGAAGTCGATCGGGCAGACCGAGACGCACGAGCTCGCCGTGATGTGCGACACCTTCCACCCGCTGCGGCTGACGAAGCTCGCCAAGGAGCTCGACGACGGCGAGTACGCCTACTCGTGGCTCGAGGAACGCGTTCCGGCAGGCGACTCGGACGAGGACCCCGCCGGGGTCACGTCCCACTTCTAGCGAGCAGGGCCAAGCCGAGCAGCGGCGCCGCCTCGCCGAGACGGGACGGCTCGACCACGGTCGCCTCGCCGACAGCCGGCAGCACGCGGTGCCGTACTGCCGCGCGCACCGTCTCGAGCAGCGGCTCGCCCCAGACCGCGGCGACCCCGCCGCCGAGCCGGAGCGTGCCGGGGTCGTGCGCGGCGACCAGCGCCGCGGCGGCGAAGGCGATCGCCTCGAACGCGTCGGCCCGGATCTCCTCGGCCCAGTCGGCGTCGAGCACCTCCGGGGCGGAGGCCTCGTGGCCGAGCTCCTCGCAGCGGGCGGCGATCCCGCGCCAGCCGCCGTACGCCTCGACGCAGCCGCGACGGCCGCAGCTGCACTCGAGCCCGCCCGGCCGGAAGGTGAGGTGGCCGACCTCGCCCGCGAGGCCGGTTGCGGAGGCGGGGACCACGCCGTCGACGGCGAAGCGCCCCGCGATGCCGGTTCCGATCTGCAGCAGCGCAAGCATCCCGCCCTCCGCCTCTCCCGTCGTGGCGGCGACGAGGTCGTTGGCGAACGCCGCCGGTGCCGGGAGGTCGAGCAGCTCGAGCAAGGGTGCATCGTCGAGCCCGAGGTTCACGGCGCCGCGGACGCGGCCGTCCGCCACCTGACCCGGCAGGCAGAGGCCCCAGGCCGAAGTGCCGGGGTGGAGGCGCTCCAGCTGTGCCACCAGCCCGTCGAGTCCGGCCGCAATCGGCTCGCGCTCGACACCGTCTACCCTGCCGTCGACGACGAGCGCCGACTTGACCGAGCTGCCGCCGACGTCGACCGCGAAGAACGCGTCGCTCACGGCTAGCGCGCGAGCGTGACCTTGGTCAGGCCCACCGGCCGGTCGGGGTCGAGCCCCTTCGCCTGGGCCAGAGCGGCCGCGAAGAGCTGGCCCGGGACGACCGACAGCAGCGGCGAGTGGAGCGGGGAGGGGGCGGCCGGCACCGGCAGCAGGTACGCGGCGTCGGCCAGCTCGTCTGCCGCGGCACCGCTCGCGACGAGGGTCGCGCCCGCCGCGCGAACGCGTTGCGCAGCCTCGACGACGGCCGGCAGGGTCTCGTCACCGGAGGCGATCGTCCAGACAGGGAAGAGCGGGTCGAGCGCCGCCACCGGCCCGTGCTGGACCGCCGTGGCCGTGAACGGCTCGGCGGCGACGCGGCAGGTCTCGAGCAGCTTCAACGCGATCTCCCGCGCCGTCGCGAACTCGATCCCACGCCCGATCACGAACATCCGACCGATCGACGCGAACGGCAGCGCCATCGACCGCGCGCTGGACTCGAGGCCGGAGAGGGAGCTCTCGAGCAGATCTGCAGTCGTGCGCACGCCGTTCGCGAAGCCTTTGCCCTCGCCCGCGGCGCAGGCCGCGAGCAGCCCGAGCGCCGCGACCTGGTTCAGGTACGTCTTCGTCGCCGCCACCGCCCGCTCGGTGCCGGCGGCCAGTGGGAGCACGTCCTCGGCCTCGGCGGCCAACTCCGAGTCGGTTTCGTTGGTGAGCGCGACGGTGTACGCGCCGGCCCGCCGAGCCCTGGCGACGTAGTCGACGACGTCGGGCGTGCGGCCCGACTGCGAGAGTGCGACCACCGTCGAGCCGGCCAGGTCGAGCTCGGCGCCGTAGTAGGTCGTCAGCGCGATCGAGTCTCGTAGCGCCGTCCACCGCGGCAGCAGGCCGAAGGCATAGACGCCGTACGAGGAGGCGTTGTCGGAGGAGCCGTGGCCGACCATCCGGATCGTCGTCGCGCCGCGCTTCAGCGCTTCCGCGGCCACCCGCTCGAAAGTCGTCTCGTGCTCGAGCAGCGCGCGCAGCGCGCCGGGCTGGCCGTGGATTTCGCTGAGGAACGCCGCGCCGAGCGGCTCGGGGGCTGCGGCGGGCTCAGGCAACGACACGCGCTTCGCCCCCGACGCAGACCCGGTCGATCTCGAGGTTGTCGTCGAGCACGACGAGGTCGGCCGGTAGCCCGGCGTCCAGTCGGCCGACTGTGGGCAGGCCCAGCACGCGCGCCGGGACGGAGCTCGCCGCCTCCAGCGCGGCGGGAAGCGGCACGCCGAGCGCGTGCAGGTTCCGCATCGCCTCGATCATCGTCAGGGCGCTCCCGGCGAGCACATCGTCGAGGCCGCGGACGACGCCGTCGCGAACCTCGATCTCAGAGCCACCGAGCAGGTACGCCCCGTCGCCCATGCCTGCACCGGCGACGGCGTCGGTCACGAGCGCCACGCGGCCGGCGGCCGAGCGCCAGACGAGGCGAGCCGTCTCCTCGGCGAGGTGCACGCCGTCGAGGATGATCTGCACGATCACCTCGTCGCGAAGCAGGGCCGCGCCGGCGAGGCCGGGATCACGGTGGCCGAACGGGCGCATCGCGTTGAAGAGGTGGGTGACGGTCTTCGCGCCGCGGTCGAAGGCCCTGTTCGCCTCGGCAGCCGTGGCGTCGGAGTGTCCGCACGAGACCGCGACCCCGCGTGCCAGCAGCAGGCCGATCAGCTCGTCGGCGCCGGGCAGCTCAGGGGCGAGCGTCATCAGGCGCACGGGCCCGGCGCCGAGCAGGCGCTCGAGGAGGGCCAGGTCGGGGTCGCGCCGTGCCGCCCGCGGGTGCACGCCGAGCCGCTTCTCCGAGAGGAACGGCCCTTCGAGGTGGACGCCGAGCAGGCGCGGCCCGTCGGAGTCGAGCGGCACGTTGCCGAGCGCCGCGAGCAGATCTTCCTCGGGCGACGAGATGAAGGTCGGGAGGTAGGCGGTGACGCCCGTCTCGAGCAGCGCTTCGCCGCCGCGCGCGTAGCCGTCGGCATCCGCACCCATGAAGTCGACGCCGCCGAACCCGTTCACCTGCAGGTCGACGAAGCCGGGGACGGCGATGCAGCCGCGGCCGTTGCCGCCCATCAGGCCATACTCGGCGACCAGGCCGTCTGCAATTTCGACGTCGCCGGGGACGAAGGCCCCGTCGACGAGTGCGGCTTCGACTCCGAGCCTCATTGCTCGACCGCCGCCGTTACGTGTCCTCCAGAGCGCTCCAGCCGCTCGCGCGCCGAGGCGGCGTCGACGCCAGCCAACAGCGCGACGACCGCGACCTTGGCGCTGCCGTCAGCCTCGACGAGCGCCCGGTCGGCCTCGTCGTCGGAGACGCCGGTCGCCAGGCGCACCACGCGCCGCGCGCGGGCCGCGAGCTTCTCGTTCGACGCGCGGACATCGACCATCAGGCCGTCGTAGGTCTTGCCGAGCCGGATCATCGCGACGGTCGAGATCGTGTTCAGCACGAGCTTCTGCGCCGTGCCGGCCTTGAGCCTCGTCGAGCCGGCGACGAACTCGGGGCCGACGACGACGGCAACGTCGTGGTCCGTGAGCCGCGCGAGCTCGGAGCCCTCGACCGCCGTCAGCGCGACGGTCAGCGCCCCCGCTTCGCTCGCGGCGGCAAGCGCGGCGAGCACGTACGGCGTTCGTCCGCTGGCGCTCACGCCCACGACGGCGTCGGCGGAAGAAACCGCGAGCTCCTCGATCGCCCTGCGCCCGGCCTCCGCGTCGTCCTCGGCCGCCTCGCGCTCGGCGGACGACAGTCCGGCGCCCGCGACCAGCGCGACGACCTGCCCGGGGGCGGTCGAGAACGTGCCTTCGCACTCCTCGGCGTCGAGCTCGGCGATGCGTCCGGACGAGCCGGCGCCCGCGTAGATCAGCCGCCCGCCTCCCGCGAGCCGGTCGACGACGGCGTCGATCGCAGCGGCGAGCTCGTTGCCCACGGCCGCCACGGCGGAGGGGACGGAGGTGTCTTCCTCGTTCATCGACTGCACGAGGTCGAGCGTCGAGCGCGAGGCTTGGTCCGAGTCAGCTCGCCGTTCTTCGGTGACGAGCCCGTCCAGGCTTCCCGCTTCCCTCGACGCCATGGCCCGGAGTCTAAGCGCGCCGTGGGCCGGTGGTCAATACCAGTTACGGCATCGGTTCCACTTTGGTCTTGCTTTTCGCGCGAACCGGTCCTATTCTTGTCCCCTCGATGGCCCAGCTCGACCTGCAGCGACTGACGAAGGTCTACTCGGGTGGCGTGACGGCGGTGGACGACGTCAGCCTCGAGATCCGCGACGGCGAGTTCATGGTGCTGGTGGGGCCCTCCGGGTGCGGCAAGTCCACCCTTTTGCGCATGATCGCGGGCCTCGAGGACGTGAGCGCCGGGTCGATCGCGATCGGCGGCGAGGACGTCACCGAGCTCGCTCCGCGGCGCCGTGACATCGCGATGGTCTTCCAGAGCTACGCGCTCTACCCGCACATGAGCGTGCGGAAGAACATCGCGTACGGCCTCAAGGTCCGGCGGACGCCGAAGGACGAAACGCGGCGGCGCGTCGAGGAGGTCGCGGCGCTGCTCGGGCTCGAAGACCTCCTCGATCGCAAGCCGGCACAGCTCTCCGGCGGCCAGCGCCAGCGGGTCGCGATGGGGCGCGCGATCGTCCGCGAGCCGAAGGCGTTTCTGATGGACGAGCCGCTCTCGAACCTCGATGCGAAGCTTCGCGTCGGCATGCGCGCATCGCTTGCGCAGCTCCACGCACGGCTCGGCGTCACCACGGTGTACGTCACGCATGACCAGACCGAGGCGATGACACTCGGCCAGCGCGTCGCGGTGATGCGCGACGGCCGGGTCCTCCAGGTCGACACGCCGACGACGCTCTACAGCCGGCCCGCCGACGTGTTCGTGGCCGGCTTCATCGGGACGCCGGCGATGAATCTCGTCGAGGCGCGGCTGGACGGCGACGAGGTCGTGTTCGGCTCGAACCGGCTGCAGCTCGACGCCGCGCGCCGGCCCGCCGCGCGCGACGGCCGCGTCGTGCTCGGCATCCGGCCCGAAGCCTTCGAGGAGGCGAATCTCGCCCGCACCGGCCTGCCGACGGTCGAGGCGAACGTGACCGTGCTGGAGGAGCTCGGCTCGGACGCGTACGTCTGTTTTCCCGTCGATGCGGCACCGGCCGGCGATCCCAGGGTTTCTGCGGGTCAGGCAGAACCGCTGGCCGGCGAGGGAACGCTCTTCACGGCCCGGGTCGAGCCCGACACGACGGCGCGGGTCGGCGACCGCGTGCGCCTGGCCCTCGATCCGGCGCGCTTCCACTTCTTCGATCCTGAGACCGGTCGCAGCCTCGTGGGCGCGCCGGCCGAGGAGCCGCAAGCGGAGCTCGTGCCGGCCGCCTCGTGAGCAGCCCGACCAAGCAGAGCCAGACGAAGGGGCAGGTCCTCGACCTGATCGAGCGGCTCGACGTCGGCGAGGCGATCCCGTCGGAACGGCAGCTGAGCGCCGACCTCGGTGTCTCCCGACTCACCGTCCGCGCCGCGCTCGACGACCTCGTGCGCGAAGGCTTCCTGGTGCGCAGGCGCGGCTCCGGCACGTTCGTCAGCGAGCCGAAGATCGCGCAGGAGCTGACGATGACGTCGTTCACTGAGGACGTGCGCCGGCGGGGGATGAGCCCCGCCAGCCGCACGCTTTCGCTCGAGATCGTCCCGGCCGGCGCGCGGCTCGGCCGCCTGCTCCACGTCTCGCCGTCGGAGCCGATCATGGTCGCGAAGCGCGTGCGCCTCGCGGATCGAGAGACGATGGCGATCGAGACGCTTCACGTGCGCGCGGCGCTCGTGCCCGACCTGACCGCCTCCGACCTCGAGGGCGGCTCCTTCTACGAGCTGCTGCGTGAGCGCTACGGCGTCTCGATCGCGGGCGGCGTCCAGTCGATCGAGCCGACCGTGACGAACGAGGAGGAGTCGTCGGCCCTCGGCGTCCCACTCCACTCGCCGGCGTTCATGTTCGAGCGCTTCAGCCGGGACGAGAACGGCGCGACGGTGGAGTTCGTGCGCTCGATCTACCGCGGCGATCGCTACAGGCTCGTGACCGACCTCAGCTCGCGGGGCGAACTCGGCCCCGGCGGCATGTCGTGGGTGCCGCGCGAAGACGGCGTCCGGATTGCCTAGGCGAGTTGGTCAAGACCATCGCAGCCCGGATAAGGCGCTTGCACAGGCGAAATCACGGGAGTGGTCTTGACATCCTCGACAAGAGTGTGCGAATCTCCGCCACGTGGCCAAGTGGTACAAACCAATTGTGCGGCCGTTCGCCGCGTCCCGGGCCACCTCAAGGGGATCGCAGCCACCGCAGGCCGTCCGAGATGATGGGGGTTCGTCGATGAAAGTACGTTTCTTCGCCGCCGCCGCCCTCGCCGCAGTGCTCGCGGTCGCGGCTTCCACCGCATCCGCGAAGCCGACGGGTGCCAATCGGGCTGCGGCGAGCAAGATCACCGTCTGGCTGCAGGTCGACGCGCAGTCGGGGTGGCCGGATCTCGTCGCGCAGGCGAACGCGGCGTTCCAGTCCAAGCACCCCGGCGTGAACGTCGACGTGCAGTACCAGACCTGGGGCGACCACCTGAGCAAGTTCGACGCGACGCTTGCCGGCGGCAACACGCCTGACGTCATCGAGATGGGCAACACTGAGATGACGAAGTACATGGCGGCGGGCGCGTTCGCGAACCTGAGCTCGCAGAAGGGCTCGTTCGCGAACTCGAAGAACTGGCTCAAGGGCCTGGCCGCGTCCGGGATCTACAACGGGAAGACGTACGGCGTCCCGTATTACGCGGGCTCGCGCGTCGTCACTTACCGGAGCGACCTCTTCCGCAAGGCGCACGCCAAGACGCCGACGAGCCTCGCGGCGTTCACCGCGACGGCGAAGCGGCTCGCCAAGCAGAACTCCAGGAAGGGGTTCTCGCCCGTCTACATCGCGGGCACCGACTGGTACTTCGCGATGAGCTTCGTCTACGACTACGGCGGCCAGATCGCGGCCCTCAAGCACGGCAAGTGGGTCGGGCAGCTCGAGTCGAAGAAGGCGAAGGCCGGCCTGGCCGCCTACAAGCGCTTCTTCGCCGCCGCCTCGCGTGCCAGCAAGACGGGCACCGAGAACAGGCCGCAGCCGTACGACGTCTACTCGCAGGGCAAGGCCGCATCGATCGTCGGCCCGGCCTGGTTCAGCTGCTGCGTCGGCAAGAAGTACACGAAGGCGACAAAGCAGTTCGTGATGCCGAGCCACGTCAAGGGCCAGGGCATGCCCGGCTTCCTCGGCGGCTCGGACCTCGCGGTCCCGGCCGGCTCGAACGACAAGTCGCTCGCGACCGACTGGATCCGGATCTTCACGAACACGGCCGGCGAGAAGGGCCTCCAGGCGAAGGGGAACATCCCCAACGCGACCAACCTGCTCGGCAACAGCGTCAACGAGCGGGCTGCCAAGCGCAGCTGGTTCGTCCCGACCGCGAAGAACTGGGTCAACGTGGAGAACGGGAACGTCCTCCGCACGATGCTCGCCCGGATCCTGACGGGTAAGGCCAGCATCGCCCAGGCGACCGCGTTCGCCGACAGCAACATCGAGCTGACGCTCAACCAGTAACGAGCTGATGAGCCGGGGAGCCGCTTGACGAGCAGCGAGATCCCCGGAGGAACGGCGTTCGCCGCCGAGGCAGCCCTCCCTCGGCGGCGACGCCCGTTCACCTTTGCGCGACTGCTGCGCTGGTCGGCGCCGTACCTCCTGATCGCCCCGGTCGTGCTGACGATCGCCGCGATTCTCGGCTACCCGCTCTACCACCTCGCGCGGCTCTCGTTCCAGAAGTACGGGCTCTTCGAGCTCATCGCGCACCACGGCACGAGCGTCGGCTGGGCGAACTACAGCTCCGTCCTGCACGACCACGTCTTCTGGCACGTCCTGCTGCGGACGATCGTGTTCACGATCGCCAACGTCGCGTTCGCGATGGGGATCGGCACGCTGATCGCGCTCCTCCTGACGAAGGTCAGCACGATCGTGCGCGTGCTGCTCACCGCGGGGCTCGTGCTGGCCTGGGCGATGCCGCCGGTCGTCGCGGTGCAGGTCTGGCTCTGGATGACGAACACCGAGAACGGCGTCCTCAACTACGTGCTCACGAAGCTGCACGTCGGCGACTACTTCCAGCACGACTGGTACGCGACGTCCTTTTCGCAGCTTTCGATCACGACCTCGCTGATCGTCTGGGGCGCGATCCCGTTCATCGTGGTGACGGTCTACGCGGGCCTCTCGCAGGTGCCGCACGAGCTCGTCGAGGCGGCGGAGATCGACGGGGCCCGGCCGTGGCGCGTCTTCCGGGACGTGACCGTGCCGATCCTGAAGCCGATCTTCCTGATCCTCACGAGCCTCTCGATCATCTGGGACTTCGGCGTCTTCACCCAGCCGTTCCTGCTGATCGACCAGACGCGCATCAACACCACCAACGAGCTGATGGGCATCTACCTGTACGAGGAGGGCTATGTGAAGACCGACTTCGGCCGCGGCGCCGCGATCTCGATCCTGATGCTGCTGATCGTCGCGCTGCTCTCGGTCGTCTACGTCCGCAAGATGGTGCGCACCGGGGAGGAGACGGCATGAGGCGGAGCCGGGGCCGCACGCGCTTTGTGTGGGATGGCGTCGGCCTCCTGCTCTTCGTCGTGCTCGCGTTTCCCGTCTACTGGATGATCGCGAGCGCGTTCAAGCCGGACGACGAGCTCAACGGCGCCACGCCGACCTGGTTCTCGATGCACCCCACGCTGTCGCACTTCCGCGACGCGATCAACCGCCCCTTCTTCTGGGACGGCGTCAAGAACAGCCTCGTCGTGGTCAGCGTCACCGTCGCCCTCTCGATGGTGCTCGCCTTCCTCGCCGCCGTTGCGCTGGCGAAGTTCCGCTTCACCGGCCGCAAGGCGTTCATCGTCCTGATCATCGGGATCCAGATGCTCCCTCAGGCGGGGTTGATCATCCCCCTGTACGTGGTGCTGGCCCGCTACCACCAGGTGAACGCCCTCTCCGGCGTGATCGTGACGTACATGACCTTCGTGCTGCCGTTCTCGGTCTGGGTGCTGCGCGGCTTCCTGCTGGGGATCCCGAAGGAGCTCGAGGAGGCGGCGATGGTCGACGGCTCGAGCCGCCTCGGCTCGTTCGTCCGCATCCTGCTGCCGCTCGTCGCGCCCGGGCTGGTGGCGACCTCGATCTTCGCCTTCATCACCACCTGGAACGAATACATCTTCGCCCGCGTCCTCCTGAACGACCAGTCGAAGCAGACGGCCACGGTCTGGCTGTCGTACTTCACCGGCACGAGCCGGAACACGGACTGGGGCGGGCTGATGGCCGGGTCGACGCTGATCGCGATCCCGGTGATCGTCTTCTTCCTGCTCGTGCAGCGGAAGATCGGGTTCGGGCTCACCGCCGGCGCGGTTCGCGGATGAGCGAGGGCGGGCTAGGGCCCGCCGCGGCCGCCTGTCTGTTCCCGGGCTTCGTCGGCGAGGACGTGCCCGATTGGCTGAAGCGCCTGCTCTCCGAGGGCCTCGGCGGCGTGGTGCTCTTCTCGCGCAACATCGCCGGCCCCGATCAGGTGGCCGCTCTGACCGCCGGTCTTCGGGCCGAGCGGCCGGAGCTACTGGTGGCGACGGACGAGGAGGGCGGCGACGTCACGCGCCTCGAGACCGCCGGCGGTAGCTCCTTCCCGGGGAACCTCGCGCTCGGCGCCGTAGACGACACCGCCCTGACGCGGCGCGTCGGCGCGGCGATCGGCGGCGAGCTCGCGGCGGCCGGGATCGACCTCGATCTCGCGCCGGTCGCCGACGTGCTCGTCGACCCGGCGAGCGCGATCGTTGGCGTCCGTTCCTTCGGCTCCGACCCGGAGCTTGTCGCGCGTCAGGTCGCCGCGTTCGTCGAGGGCATCCAAGGCGCCGGCGTGGCCGCGTGCGCAAAGCACTTCCCCGGACACGGCGAGACCGCCGACGACTCGCACACCGAGCTGCCGACCTCGCATTCGAGCCTCGAAGTCCTGCACGAGAGGGCTCTCCCGCCGTTCGCGGCCGCGGTCGACGCCGGCGTGCGAGCGGTGATGACGGCGCATATCCGGTTCACCGCCCTCGGCGAAGAGCCAGCCACGTTCAACGCGAAGGCGATCGGGCTGCTGCGCACCGAGCTCGGGTTCGACGGCGTCGTGATGACAGACGCGCTGGAGATGCAAGGCGCCGGCGGGCCGGAGGGGATCGAACGCTCGGCGGTGCGGTCCCTCGCCGTAGGGGCCGACGCGCTGTGCCTCGGCGCCGACCTCTCGCCCGCGCAGGTCGACGGTGTCCAGTCGGCGATCGTCTCGGCCGTCGAGCGCGGCGAGCTCGGCGAGGAGCGACTTCTCGACGCGGCGCGTCGCGTCGCGGAGCTGGCGGCCTGGACGTCGCCGCGGCCGGACGAGGACCGCGAGGCGGGCGCCGAGGCGGCCCGGCGAGCGCTGCGCGTCGAGGGCGAAGTAACCCTTGGAGACGACCCGCTGGTGGTCGAGCTCCGTCCCGAGCCGACGATCGCGGCCGGCCCGGCCGGCCACGGGCTCGGCGAGCTGCTCGCCGCGGAAACGGTCCGGCTGCACGAGGGCGACCGCCTGCCGCTGCTGGACACGGCGCGGCCGCTCGTGCTCGTCCTGCGCGACGCGCACCGCCACGCCTGGCAGCGCGAGCTCGTCGTGCCGGGCGCGGTCGCAGTTGAGACGGGTGTGCCCGAGTGGCGGCCCGAGCGGGCGCGCGGGTTCGTGGCCACGTACGGCCCGGGCCGGGCCAACCTGCTCGCCGCGGCCGAGCTGCTGCGGAATCGCTGAGCCCCCGTCGCTACGGTTGCCGCGTGCAGCTGGTGCTCGACTGGGACGGGACCGTCACCGAGCGGGACACGCTCGACCTCGTGCTGCAGGAGTTCGGCGACCGCGTGATCTACGAGCGCCTGGAGAACGACCTCGACGCCGGGCGGTTGACCCACAACGAGGTCCTCACGGCCGAGTTCGCCACGGTCACGGTCCCGCTCGAGCAGGCGGTGTCCCACGTGGTCGAGCACGCCCGGATCCGGCCCGGGTTCGCCGAACTGGCGCGCGAGCGCCACCCGCTGATCGTCTCGTCGGGCTTCCACGAGCTGATCGAACCGGTGCTCGACCGGGAAGGCGTCCTGGGCGAGGTGGAGCTGCGGGCAAACCGCGTCGAGGCGCGGCCGGACGGCTGGCGCGTCCTCTTTCGCGTCAGTGACACGTGCGCCGCGTGCGGCGAGCCGTGCAAGCGCGCCGACCTGCCTTCCGGCGAGGTCGTTTACGCGGGCGACAGCCACTCCGACTTCTGTGCGTCACTGGCGGCCGACCGCGTATTCGCGACCGACCGCCTCGCGCGCTACCTGGCCGAGCGCGGGGTCTCCTTCACGCCGCTGACGGACTTCCGCGCGCTCGCCTCGGCGCTCTAGTGGCGCTGCTCCGCCTTCCGGAGCCGTTCGACTTCGAGCTCACCACCGAGCGCTTTCGCGCGTTCGGGCCCGATCTCGCGAACCTCTGGGCCGACGGTGCCCTGCACCGCGCCGTCGGGACGCGCGAGCTGCGGATCGAGGCGGCGCCCGGCGGGGCGGAGGTCGAGCCGCTGGATGACGAGACACGCCCGGTCGCGCTGACCCTGCTGGGCGCGCCGTTCGACCTCGACGGCTTCTACGCGTGGGCGGCCGACGATCCCGTCCTCGGGCGCCTGACTCGGGAGCTGGCCGGCTTTCGGCCGCCGCTCGCGCCGGAGCCGTTCGAGACGCTGGTCACCTCGATCACGGCGCAGCAGGTCTCGCTCTTCGCCGCGTTCGCGATCCGCAATCGGTTGATCGAGCGCTTTGGCCGGCAGGTGGGGCAGGCGTATGCGTTCCCGACAGCCGAGCGGCTCCGCGACGCGACGCTCGACGAGCTGACCGCGCTCGGCTTCTCGGTGCGCAAGGCCGAGTACGTGCTCGGGCTCGCGCAGGGGCCGCTCGACCTGGAGGAGCTGGCCTCGCTTCCCGACGAGGAGGTCAAGCAGCGCCTCGTCTCGCTCCGCGGGATCGGCGAGTGGACGGCCGAGTGGTTCCTCGCCCGGCATCTCGCGCGCCCGCGCGCGTGGCCGGTCGGCGACATCGCGCTCGCGAAGGCGGTCCGCGGCTTCTATCCAGAACTGACCGATCTGGCCGCGGCCCGCTCGCGCTTCGAGCCGTTCCAGAACCTGGCGGCCCACTACCTCCTGACCGGGGCTAGGGTGGCGGTCGGATGAACGTCCGCGAAGCGACCGCTGCCGACGAGGCGACGCTACTCGCCTTCACCCAGGCGATCTTCGACGAGAACTGGGACCGACCGTGGCCCCACCGTGACGTCGAGCCGGCGCTGTTCGAGGGCAAGCTGGTGCTGCTGGCCGAGGACGAGGGCGAGCCCGTCGGCTACGCCTTCGGCGAGCTCGACCCCAAGTGCTACGCCCACGTGAACATCGTCTACGTCGTCCCCGAGAAGCGCCGCCAGGGCGTGACGAAGGCGCTGGTGGTCGCGTTCGGCGAGCGAGCCCGCGACGCCGGGATCGAGCACCTGACGCTCGACGTCGCGACGAGCAACGACGTCGGCCGCGAGGTCTGGCGCCGGCTCGGCTTCACCGAGTGGGCGCAGCGCCTGACGGTTCCGATCGCGCGCCTCGAGC
>JBIOZO010000164.1:0-3474 GCA_044871215.1 Gaiellaceae bacterium
CGACTGGGGTGTCGACGCCGGGGCGGCCGGACCGGGTCATCGCGGATCAACCGCTACGGTCGATCCGAGAGGGCAGAGCGATGATTGCCGCTCTTCGGGCGGCTTAAACATCGATGCGGACGTCTTCTAGTCGCGGAGGAACGACGGAACTTCGAGCACGTCGTCCGTGAGCTCGAAGCGCTCGGCCGGCTCGCGCTGGCCCTCGTCCTTCGACTCGTCGGCCGGCTCCTCCGTGCGGCGGCGGCGGCGCATCCGGGACGGCCCGAAGCCGGTGGCGATGACGGTCACGCGGATCTCGTCGCGCAGGCTCTCGTCGATCACCGCGCCGAAGATCACGTTCGCGTTCTGGTCGGCCGCCGAGGTGACCACCTGCGCGGCTTCGTTCACCTCGAAGAGGCCGATGTCGGAGCCTCCCGTGACGTTGAGCAGGATCCCGGTCGCGCCCTCGATCGACGACTCGAGCAGCGGCGAGGAGACAGCTGCGCGCGCGGCCTCGGTCGCGCGGTTCTCGCCGGCGGCGGAGCCGATGCCCATCAGGGCCGAGCCCGCCTCGTTCATGATCGTGCGGACGTCGGCGAAGTCGAGGTTGACCAGGCCGGGGATCGTGATCAGGTCGGTGATGCCCTGCACGCCCTGGCGCAGGACGTCGTCGGCGACGTTGAAGGCGTCCACGATCGACGTGCGCTTCTCGACCACCTGCAGGAGGCGGTCGTTCTCGATCACGATCAGCGTGTCGACCTCCTCGCGCAGCTCGTCGACGCCCCGCGACGCGACCTCGGCGCGGCGCCGGCCTTCGAAGCTGAACGGCTTCGTCACGACGCCGACCGTCAGCGCGCCGATCTCCTGGGCGAGCTTCGCGACCACGGGCGCGGCGCCGGTCCCGGTGCCACCGCCCTCGCCTGCCGTGACGAACACCATGTCGGCGCCCTTCAGCGCCTCCTTCAGCTCGTCGCGGCTCTCCTCGGCGGCGGCGCGACCGACAGAGGGGTCGGCGCCCGCGCCGAGACCGCGGGTGACGTCGGAGCCGATCGGCATCTTGACGTCGGCGTCGCACATGAGGAGCGCCTGGGCGTCCGTATTGATCGCGATGAACTCGCAGCCCGAGAGGCCGGCGTCGACCATCCGGTTGACGGCGTTCGCGCCGCCACCGCCGACACCGACGACCTTGATCAGGGCCAGGTAGTTACCGCTTTGATCCCGCACGCTCAACCCGTCTCGACCTCAAGCTTTAGTGGACAGTACGTCTACAGCGCACGGCAGGGTACGCCTCCGCGCACCCCGTGTCAACGCCAACTGACGGTCGTAACTCTAAGGCTCTGGCTGAGAGTTTAGGGTTGTACCAGCTACCGGCCTGGCGGGCACGCTCACATCCAGGTAGTGGTAGCCCCCCTGTGCGAGCAGGCCCGGGACGATCTTTTCGGCGATCGCGAGCTTGAGCGGGATCGCCCGAAGCGCCCCCAGCCGAAGCTCCAGGCCCGAGCCGAGCAGGAAGGTCAGGTCGCGTTCCCGCACGCGGACCATCCGTATGCGCCCGTTGAAGCCGACCTTTCGCACGAAGGCCAGCGCGCGCACGGCGCGTAGCCCGAAACGGTCGGTTACGGACGCGCCGACCTGCGGCTCGCCGGAGTGCGCCAGCCAGATGCGCGGCAGCTCAGGGTGGGTGCGGAGCGGCACGGCGGCGATCGTCCGGGTGCTCGCGGCCACGAGCCACGCCTTCGATCCGCGGCGCGCGACGGCGACCGGATGCTCGGCCCTGACGGTCACCCGCAAGGTATGCGGGAAGCCGCGGTCGTAGCCGGCCGCCGCCACGTCGGGAAGCTTCGCCAGGCGGCGCTCGACCTCGGCGCGGTCCAATGCCAGCAGGCTCTGCCCTTCGATCGGTGCCAGCGCCTTGCGCACGTGTGCGGCGACTGCCGGCGGCGCGCCTTCGACCTGAATCTCCTGGACTGCGAACATCGAGGTCGAGCGCGCGAGCAGGTAGAGGCCGACCGCGCCGAGCACGATCGCGAACCCTACGAGCAGCGACCGGGCCGAGGGGAGGAAGCGGAGGACGGGCGGGCGCCCGAGCACGGGCAGCTGCACCACGGCGGCGCGGGCGGGAGGTCGCTGAGGGGGGCGCTGGGGCACGTGGCGGCTTTCGCCGCGGTCGATCCCGCTCCTACCGCAGTGGCGGCAGCTCGAGCGGGCCGAGAAACTCGACCTCGTGCACCAGCTCGACGCCGAACTGCTCCAGGGCCCGCCGGCGCGCTTCCGCCATCAGCTCGATCGCGTCGGCGGCCCGGGCCCCGTCGGCGTTCTCGATGAAGTTCGCGTGGCGCGGCGAGATCTGCGCCCCGCCGATGAGGTGTCCCTTGAGGCCGCACGCCTCGAGCATCTTCCCCGCGCCGAGCTCGTGCTCCGGGTTCTTGAAGACGCTGCCGAAGGTCCGCTTGTTCGTCGGCTGCGCAGCCTTGCGCAGCGCTTGCAGGCGCGCAACGTTCGCCTTGATCTGCTCTTCGGGGAGCGGCGCGAGCGTGAACTCGACGCGCGCGACAACCTGGCCGTGGCGCAGCTCCGAGTGGCGGTAGCTGAGCCCGAGCTCCGCCGGCGCCTGCCAATGCGCGCCGTGCTCGTCGACGACGAGCGCGCGGTTCAGGATCGTGGCCCAGTCGCTGCCGTACGCGCCGGCGTTCATCCAGACGCCGCCGCCGATCGTGCCGGGGATCGCGCACGCGAACTCGAAGCCGCCCAGGCCGGCCGCCCGCACACGGTGGAGGCACACCGCGTTGGTGGCGCCGCCGCCTGCGAGCAGCTGCTCGCCTTCCACCCGCGCCTCTGCCAGCTCTCCGCCGAGCTTGAGCACGAGGCCGTCGAAGCCTTCGTCGGCCACCAGCAGGTTCGAGCCGAGGCCGATCGTCGCGACGGGCAACGCTTGTTCGCGCGCCCAGGCCAGCGCCTCCTCGAGCTCGTCGACCGACTCCGGCCGCGCGAACGCCGTCGCCGGCCCGCCCGCTCCGAGGGTCGTGAAGCGCGAGAGGGCGACGCCTTCCTCGACGTTCACGCGAGCTCCTTCAGGAGCAGCGGACCGGCGCGCGCGACATCGCCTGCGCCGATCGTCAGCACGAGGTCGCCGGGGCGGGCTCGCCGAGCGAGGAACCTGACTGCGTCGTCGAGCTCGGGCGTCCACGCGACCGCCATGCCGGGCCGCTCCGTCGCGAGCGCCTCGACCACCAGCGAGCCCTCGACGCCGGCGACCGGCTCTTCTCGAGCCGCGTAGACACTCGTCACCGCAACCGCGTCGGCGGCTGCGAGCGACCGTGCCAGCTCGTGCGCCAGGTACCGCGTCCGTGAATAGAGGTGTGGCTGGAAGACCACGAGCACGCGTCCGTCCCCGGCCGAGGCTCGCGCGGCCTCGAGGGTGACGGCCACCTCGCGGGGATGGTGACCGTAGTCGTCGTAGACGCGCACGCCGCGCCGCTCGCCGCGCAGCTCGAA
>JBIOZO010000165.1:0-2540 GCA_044871215.1 Gaiellaceae bacterium
GCGGCACGAGGATGCTCTCTCCGTGTGCTCCTTGTAGCAGCGCAAGCATCGGCCCATCCTCCTCGTCACGAAGCCGCGGGTGCACCTCGACGACGTAGTCGGGCGAGACCCCGACGAGATCTTCGTCGAACGCCCGATGGTGAATCGAGCACAGACTGAGCCCGTTCGTCACGGTCGGCTCGCCCGCCTCGTCGGCATCGCTCACAATGTGCGCCGCGTCGAGGAGCCGCGTCTCCTTGAGTCGGCAGATCGTGCACTGGTGGGCGTATGCCGGAAGAACGCGACCCCGGAAGCGGGCCTGATGGAGCCGGACACGTGTCTCGCGAACGGCGTAGCGACGCTCGATCGGCTCCGCGGGAAGGATCCAGTCGCGATCGTCGTACGGCCCGATCATGCGCCCAGTCGTGAGGAGGACGGCGCGCTGCTCGACGCGATCCTGGGCGACGAACACGGGCCACTCCGGCCGATACCAGCCAGGCCGCGTCCCGACGAAGTAGACGATCGGCACCTGCAGTGAGTGCGCCGCCCTCAAAGCCCGGTTGTCCGGCTGGTCGATCGCTCCGGCGCGGTACGCGTAGACGAAGCCGTCGGGTGTCTCCTCGTCCGAGTACGGCGACTTGTATGAGGTGTTGACGCTAAGCGCAGCCGGACCGCGCTGCTCAGCGGCCCGGTAGATCCCCTTCTGGTAGTTGAGGAACGGCACCCGCCTTCCGCGGAACGCGAACCCCTGATCGAGCCCGCCGACGTACGGCACCTCCATCCCGTGCTTCGCCGATAACACCTCGAGCGCCGCGAAGCACGAAGAGCGAAGGTCGTCGTCCTGCACTGGCTGATCATGACGTGGCGCGCCCCGCCATGTAGCCCGCCTCAACTCCACTGCGCCCGCAGCCGACTACCTTTGCGAGCCGATGGCACAACGAAAGCTCAGACTTCGCTATCCGGCGACTTGTGCGTCCTGTGGACTCGCCCTGTCGCGAGGCACCGAGGCGGTGTGGGACCCAGCGGCGAAGACCGCGGCATGTCTTGCCTGTGCTCCCGATGACGTGACTTATGACACCGGCGTTGCGGGTGCGTCTGCGGCCGCCGAGGGCGCGCGCCGAAGACACCGACGTGTCGAGGCGGTTCGTCGGGAACACGGCGATCACGCCGCTGCGGTCGCCGCGGCGGTCGCACAGACCTCATGGCAGAAAGGCGCCAATGGAGAGTTCCGACTCGCGGAGTTCATTCAACGAGGAGTAGGCGACCACGTGATTCCCCTGCACGATCGCCTGATCCCCGGAACCAGAGCGAACATCGACCACCTGTGGATCGCCCCGACGGGTGTATGGATCGTCGACTCGAAGTCGTACAAAGGCAAGGTCGTCAAGCGCGACGTCGGGCCGCTCTGGCGAACCGAGTACAAGGTGTACGTCGGCGGCCGCGACCGAACGAAGCTTGCGGCAGCGATGCAGTTTCAAGTCGACGCGGTGCTCGCGGCGCTGCGTTCCGACCCGGGAGCCAAGGGAACAGACGTGCACGCCGCACTTTGCTTCGTCGACTCCGATTGGGGGCTTCTCGACTTCCCGTTCCAAGTTGGTTCAGTCTGGGTGCTCTACCCGGGCGCCCTGCGGAAGCGCCTCAAGAAGAGCGGATCGCTTTCCCAGGAACAAATGGACCACCTCGCGAAGCGCCTCGCCCTGTCGCTGCCAGCAGCCGCGTAGTTGTGTCCCAGGCGGCAAAGCGTCGACGAATGCCGTTCGGGAGCTCTGGCAGGAACAGGCTGCCTTGCCGCCGGGCAGGTCGCAGGTGAAGGCGAACGATCGCCGCTCCTACCGCAGACGCGCCGCGGTTTGTCGCGCGCGATAGTCGAAGATCGCCCACAGCCACGGGCGCACCGTCACCGGCGCGACGACACCGGCGAGCGGCTCGTACGGCAGTCGGTAGAGCACGCGGTCGTAGATCTCCGTCCCGCCGGCGACCGGGGTGAGCCGGTGGGTGTGCTCCCAGCGACGGTACGGGCCTGCGATCTGCACGTCCGTGAACCCGAACGGAGGTCGCCACTCGACGATCTCGGTTCGCCAACGGAACGGCACACCGAAGAGCCGTAGCCGATAGACGAGCAGCGATCCTCTCTCGAGCGTGCGTGGAGCCTCGAGGATCCGGAACCCCAGCCACGGCGGCGTGATTCTCTCGAGATTCCAGGCGTCGGCGAAGAACGCGAACGCCTCGTCGATCTCCACCGGTACGACCTGCGACCGCTCGATCACGCGGTCGGGTTGCGCCGGCAGCGCGGTCACGGACGCAAGCATACGGTCTGTCGAAACTTCCTGTCAAATTTCTGTCCAAAAAACGTATAGTTATCAGGATGAGCGTCGGAGTCGGAGCCCTGCGGATCGGCGAGTTCTCCCGCCGTGTCGGCGTCAGCCCGGAACTGCTCCGCGCCTGGGAGCGCCGCTACGAGCTGCTGCAGCCGCTACGCACGGAAGGCGGTTTTCGCCTGTACACGGACGACGACGCCGAACGCGTGGAACGCATGAAGCGCGCCCTCGGCGAGGGCTTCT
>JBIOZO010000166.1:0-9720 GCA_044871215.1 Gaiellaceae bacterium
GGCGGAAGCTCTCCGAGATCCTGCGGCCGTTCCGGCAACGCTTCTTCATCACCGGCGAGCTGAACACGCCCGTCGAGGACGTGGACGCCACGCTCCGGGCGCTGCAGGAGCGCTTCGGCTCCGAGGGACGCGTCAGCGAGCTCGACGGGCTCTCGGTCGACGCCGACGACTGGCACTTCAACGTCCGGCCGTCGAACACGGAGCCGCTGCTGCGGCTCAACCTCGAGGCGCTCGACCCGCAGCTGATGGAGCGCAGGCGCGACGAGGTGCTCGCCGTGATCCGCGGGGAGCCTTGATCTAGCAAACCGATCGGATAGGCTGCGATGACCGTGGCCGTCGATCATTCGTCCGGGGTCGAGATCCGCCACCTGGCCGCGCTCGCGGCGGTGGCCGAGGAGGGGTCGTTCCGCCGCGCGGCGACTCGGCTCGGCTACGTGCAGTCGGCAATCAGCGAGCAGATCGCGACACTCGAGCGGATCGTGGGACAGCAGCTCGTCGTCCGCTCGCGTGGGGCGGGCGCTGTCGAGCTGACCGACGCCGGCGACGTGCTACTGGCGCACGCGAACGCGATCCTCGCGCGGGTCAAGGCCGCCGAGGCCGACCTCGGCGCGCTCGCCGACGGCTCGGCCGGCTCGCTGCGCCTCGGGATCTACCAGAGCGTCGGCGCCAGGGTCGTGCCGCGACTGCTGCCGCGCTACGCGCGCGACTGGCCGAACGTGCGCGTGCTACCGCGGGAGTCGCCGACCGACGCCGGGCTCTTCGAGCTCGTCGACCGCGGCGAGCTCGAGCTGAGCTTCGCCGACCTGCCCCTCCACCCCGGGCCGTTCGAGTCGGTCGAGCTGATGGACGACCCGTACGTGCTCGTCGTTCCCGCCGAATCGCCGCTCGCCCATTCCGGGCCCGCCGGGCTCGACGAGATCGCCGAGCTGCCGCTGATCGGCCATTGGACGTGCCGCGTCCTGCCGCGCGTCGAGGCCGAGCTGCGTGCGCAGGGCGTCGAGCCGAACTTCGTCTTCCGCTCGGACATCATCGGCACCGTGCAGGCGCTCGTCGGCGCGGGCGTCGGCAACGCGATCGTGCCGCGGCTTGCGGTCGATTTCGCGGACGACCAGGTGTCGGTCGTGGAGCTCGGGCCCGACGTGCCCGTGCACCCGCGGGTTATCGCCCTGTTCTGGCATCGCGACCGCTACCGCTCGCCGGCCTCGCTCGGCTTCGTCGACGCCGCACGCGAGGTCTGCGCGCAGGTCACCGCCGAGCTCGACGGCGACGTTCGGCCCCTGCATCGGCGAGCCCGATCAGCGTGATCGGCAACCCGCGTCACCTCCGGTGAGGGCGAGAGCTACCTTGTGCCGATGAAGTTCCTCGCCGCAGCGGTCGTGGCCCTGGCGCTCGCCGCGCCGGCGGCTGCCCAGCCGAAGCTGACCCCGGCGCAGCGCGCCGCGATCACGCAGTCGATCGACACCTTCGTCAACCACGCGGTCAAGCGCCAGAACGTCGGCGCCGCCTTCGACGTGGTGGCGCCCGAGATGCGGCCCGGCATCACGCGCAAGGCGTGGGCGCACAGCGGCGGCGACCTGCCGGTCTACCCGTTCCCCGCGCAGGGGCAGACTCACCCGTGGAACATCCTCTACGTCACGCGCGAGGAGGTCGGGCTCGAGCTCCAGCTCCAGCCGAAGAAGGGGAGCCAGCAGGGGCCGATCATCTTCCACATCTACCTCCGGCCGGTTGGCAAGCGCTGGCTGGTCGACTCGTTCATGCCGGTCGCGACGCTCGCACCGCTCGGCAGCGGGAAGTCGAAGGTGCGGTCGGTGCGCGACTTCTCGCCGCAGAACGCCGGCGGCGTCTCGCTCGGCGCCGGTGAGCCGCACCGGCTGAGCACCGTCTGGCTGCTCATCCCGTTCGCGCTCGTCGGCGCGGCGCTGATCGGCTTCGCGCTGCTGGGCATCTACCGCTTCTTTCACAACCGCCGCGCGTACGGCCCGCGGGCCCGCGCGCTGCCCCCACTTCAGCGCGAGCCGTAGCATCTGCGCCCATGGCGCTCGAGCTCGGCCGGGTGACGGACCGGAAACCGCCCTTCAAGTACTCCTCGCTGACCCGGGTCGGCTTCTCCGACACCGACGCGCAGGGGATCGTCTACTACGGTCGCTACCTGCCCTACTTCGACAGCGCGCGCGTCGAGTACCACCGGCACCTGCAGCTGCTCGTGACCGAGCCGCGGGAGTACGAGTTCGTGATGCGCGCGAACACGATCGAGTACCACGCGCCGGCGCAGTTCGACGACCTGATCGAGGTCTTCATCCGCGTCTCGCGCATCGGTCGCACCAGCGTCACCTACGAGCTCGCGGCCTACCGGGACGACGACGTGCTGATGGTGACGGCAACGCAGACGCTCGTGCTCGTCGACCTCGACGAGCGGCGCGCCTTCCCGGTGCCCGACGACTACCGTGAGCAGATCGCGGCCTTCGAAGGCGACGACCTGAGTTGAGCACGCTGGAGACGATCGAGCGCCTCGCCGAGCGAGGCGGCGCCGACACGCTGCAAGAGGCGGTGGAGGTGCTCCACGACGAGGTGGACCACTACTCGTGGGTCGGCATCTACCTGGTCGAAGGAGACGACCTCGTGCTTGGACCATGGCGCGGGCCGAACGCGACCGAGCACGTTCGGATCCCGGTCGGCCAGGGCGTCTGCGGCGCGGCAGCGGCGACCGGCAAGACCGAGATCGTCGACGACGTGAACGCCGACCCGCGCTACCTCGCCTGCTTCCCCTCGACGCGCTCGGAGATCGTCGTCCCGATCGCGCACAACGGCCGCGTCGTCGGCGAGATCGACATCGACTCAGACCAACCTGCGGCCTTCGGGGCCGAGGATCGCGAGCTGCTCGAACGCGTCGCAGTTCTCCTCGCCCCGTTCTGTCACTAGTATCCAACCGCAATGGCACCACTCGGTTACCTCGACGCCGGCTCGGGGAGCATGCTGCTCCAAATCGTCCTGGGCGGCGTGGCGGCCATCGGAGTGACGGCGAAGATGACGTGGCGCCGCGTGCTGCGAACCCTGCGCATCCGCAGGGATGACGACGACGTCGCCGAGAGCTAGCACTCCGGAGCCGGCCTCCTTTCGCGATCCCGAGGCGCGGGTCGTGTACTCGCCGTCGGGCGAGGTGCTACGCGAGCTCTCGCCGCGGGCGCGCGAGGATTGGGACGCGCTCGAGCGCACGCGTTTCTTCCGGCGGGCACTCGAGGACGGGCGGATCGTCCCGACCGAGGAGCTCGAGCCGGGCCTGCTGCGGCACGAGCGGCTGCCGTTCGTCTCGTACCCGTACGAGTGGCCGTTCGAGATGCTGCGCGAGGCGGCGCTGCTCCAGCTCTCGTTGCTCGGCGAGGCGCTGGAGGAGGGGTTCGTGCTGAAGGACGGCTCGCCGTACAACGTCCAGTGGCGCGGCTCGCAGCCGGTGTTCGTGGACGTCGGCTCCTTCGAGCGGCTGCGCGAGGGCGAGCCCTGGGCCGGCTACCGGCAGTTCTGTGCGCTCTTCCTCTATCCGCTGATGCTGCAGGCCTACCGTGGCGTCGCGCCGCAGCCGCTCCTGCGCGGGAGCCTCGAGGGGATCGAGCCGTCGCAGGCACGGGCGCTGCTGCCGCGCTTCCGCCGGGGCGTGCTCACGCACGTCGTCCTGCACGACCGGCTCGAGGCGCGGCACGCCGATCGGCAGCGCGACGTCCGCTCCGAGCTGAAGGCCGCCGGCTTCAAGAAGGAGCTGATCCAGGCCAACGTGAAGCGGCTGCACAAGCTCGTGGAGCGGCTCTCGCCGAAGCGCGGTCGCTCCGAGTGGGCCGGGTACCGCGAGGCGGCGCCCTACAGCGACGAGGACGCCGATCGCAAGGAGCGGTTCGTCCGCAAGGCCGGGCCGGCGCAGCTCGCATGGGACCTCGGCGCCAACGACGGGCGCTTCGCGCGGGCGCTCGAGGCGGGCTACGTGCTCGCGCTCGACGGCGACGAGCGCGTGGTCGGCGAGCTCTACGCCTCGCTACGGGCGGAGGAGTCGAAGACGATCCTGCCCCTTGTGGTCGACCTCGCGGACGCCTCGCCCGACCGCGGCTGGCGCGGCGTCGAGCGGCGGCGGCTCGAGGAGCGGGGCCGTCCCGACCTCGTGCTCTGCCTGGCGCTTGTCCACCACTTGGCGATCGGGCGCAACGTCCCGTTCGCCGAGCTCGTCGCGTGGCTGCGAGCGCTCGGCGCCCGGCTGGTGATCGAGTTCGCCGACCGCGACGATCCGATGGTCGCGCGGCTGCTCGCCGCCAAGCGCGAGGAAGTGCACGAGGGCTATGGGCGGGAGAGCTTCGAGCGCGCGCTGCGCGAGGGTTTCGACGTGAACCGGAGCGAGGAGCTCGCCTCCGGCACGCGCACGCTCTACCTCGCGACGCCGAAGCAGTGAGCCGCCCGCAGGCTCTGCCCTGGTGGCTGGCCGGCCTGCACCTGCTCGTGCTCTGGTCGTTCGCGGTCGCTCAGCCGCTCTTCGACCTGCTCGGCAAGAATGGCGAGTTCTTCGCGGCTCGCGGCTCGACGAGATGGGACGCGATCGTCTTCGCGCTCGTGCTGCTGCTCGTGCCGCCCGCCGTTCTGCTCGGGGTCGAGTGCATCGTCCGCGGGAGCATCCGCTGGGCCCTCCACGCGGTCTTCGTCGCGCTGCTGGTGGCGCTGTTCGCGCTCCAGGCGATCCGGGGCTCCGGGGGGCCCGGCTGGTTGCTGGTGCTGGGTGCGGTCGCGATCGGTGCCGCCGGCGCGGAGCTCTACCTGCGGGTGTCCGGGGCCAGGACCGCGCTGACGGTGCTCGCCCCGGCGCCGCTGCTCTTCCTCGCGCTCTTCCTCTTCAACTCCGACGTCTCGCGCCTGTCGCTCTCGACCGAATCGGCGCAGGCATTCAACAACTGGCCGCGCGTGCCCGTGGTGCTCGTCGTCTTCGACGAGCTGCCGATCAACTCGCTGCTCGACGCACACGGCCACATCGACGCGAAGCGTTTCCCCAACTTCGCGCGCCTGGGTCGCGGCTCGACCTGGTTCGAGCACGCAACTACCGTGGCCGAGGGCACGTCGCACGCGGTTCCCGCGATCCTGACCGGCCGCTTACCCAAAGCCGGCGAGTTTCCCGTCTACACCGACCACCGTCAGAACCTGTTCACGCTCTTCGGCGGCGCCACCCGGCTGCACGTGGCCGACCAGGAAACCCACCTCTGCCCACCCTCGCTCTGCTCCGGGCTCGAGGGCTCGCTCGGCAGCCGGACGGCCACGCTCGCCGAGGACACCGGCGTCGTTTACCTCCACGAGCTCCTCCCCGACGACCTCACCGGCGGAATCCCGTCGATCGCGAACGGGTGGGACAACTTCCTGCAGGACGCAAGCAAACACCACGACCCGGGGCGGATCGACCCCGGCTTCCTCAGGTCGCTACGCCCCCCTGACGCGCCGACCCTCTGGTACATCCACTTCCTGCTGCCGCACAGCCCCTGGACGTACCTGCCCTCGGGTCAGCGCTACGACGTGCGCCCCGCTCCCGGTTGGGGCTCGGATGAGGTCTGGACGCCGAACCAGGCGGCAGTCGACCAGTACTGGCAGCGTCACCTGCTCCAGCTCGGCTACGCCGACCGTGTGCTCGGGCGCCTGCTCGACCGGATGCAGGCGACGGGTCTCTACCGACGCGCGCTGCTCGTGGTCACGGCCGACCACGGCGTGTCCTTCCGCGCCGGCCAGAAGCGGCGGCCGCTCTCGACGGCGAACCGCCAGGACATCGCCTACGTCCCGCTTTTCGTGAAGACGCCGGGGCAGAGTGACGGCAAGGTGGATGCCAAGCCGGCGCGCACGACCGACATCCTCCCGACGCTTGCCGACGGCGCCGGCGTGCGGATTCCCTGGCACGTCAACGGGCACTCGCTCCTTGGGCCCCGGCCGGCCGAGCGCAACGTGATCCTCGTCAAAGACAAGGGCAAGCGCTTCGTCATTCCGGGGGACCAGCTCGAACAGCTCCGAGAACAGGCCCTGAAGCGGCAGCTCGGGCTGTTCGGCTCCGGCGAGCCCGGCTCGACGCTGTTCGCGGTCGGGCCCGATCGGAAGCTGCTCGGTCACTCGTTCGAGGGACGCCGACGCGTGATCGATCTCGACCCGGTCGATCTCTCCGGGCCGCTCGTCCAGGTCAGCGGGAATGCGGCCGGCCGCTCGGTCGCAGTCGTGGCCAGTGGGCGCGTGGTCGCGGTCGCGCCGATCGCGAAGGGCCGCTTCTGGGCGCTCGTGCCGCGGGCAAAGCTAGGCGTCGAGCCGCCTGCGGTCTTCGTAGTTAGATGAAGAGGTGCCC
The DNA here is from genome assembly GCA_044871215.1 of Gaiellaceae bacterium. Taxonomy (GTDB): domain Bacteria; phylum Actinomycetota; class Thermoleophilia; order Gaiellales; family Gaiellaceae; genus AC-32. The sequence continues at coordinate 6,341 of JBIOZO010000166.1, forward strand.
GGCGCACCCGGACGGCCGCCACCGGCCGGGTGCGCCGGGCGCCCGCCCGCCGTCCTCGGAACGAACGGGCGCCGCAGCTCTCTCTCACGGGAAGCCCCCTCCCCTACCCACGTTGTAGTCGAGCCCGCAAAAAGCGCCATCCCTCGTTCGAGGTACCCCCCTCGTTCGAGGGACGATCCCTCGTCCGAGGGATCTGAAGAACGCTCTAGGACGGGGTGACGCGGTAGGCGTCGAAGACGGCGTCCACGTTGCGCAGTGCCGTCAGCAGGGAGCGCAGCGCCTTCACGTCGCCGACCTCGACGACGTACCAGTTCTTCGCCAGCTGGTCCTCGACGTGCCCGCCGTACTCGACGATGTTCGCGCCGTGCTCGGCGAAGGTGCGCGCGACGTCCTCGAGCAGCCGCGGTCGGTCCCACGAGTCCACCGAGATCTGCACGCGGAAGCTCTGGGTCGCGCCGCCGTCCCAGGCGACCTTCGTGAAGCGCTCGGGGTTTCGCTTCAGCGACTTCACGTTGGAGCAGTCCTCGCGGTGGATCGTGATCCCTTTGCCGAGCGAGACGTAGCCGACGATCCGGTCGCCCGGCAGCGGCGTGCAGCACTTGGCGAGGCGGACGAGCACGTCGTCCACGCCGCGCACGGCGATGCCGAAGTTCTCGCTCGAGACGGCATGCCGGGCCTTCGGCGCCTTGAGCGGGACGGCCTCTTCCTCGGCCACCTGCTCGGTCTTCAGGCGCTGAATGACCTTGTTGACGATCTGGCCGGGCTGCAGCTTCCCCGAGCCGAGCGCAAGGTAGAAGTCCTCGGCCTTTCGGAAACCGCTCTCGCGGATCACCTGCGCGAGCACCGCGGAGCCCTGGAGCTTGCGGTACGGCAGGTTCTGCTTCTTCAGCGCCGTCTCGAGCGTCTCGCGGCCCTTCGCCTCGGTCTCCTCGCGGGTTTCGCGCGAGAACCACTGCCGGATCTTGTTCCTCGCGCGCGAGGAGGCCGCCAGCGACATCCAGTCGCGCGAGGGCCCGCGCCCGCTCTTCGTGGTCAGGATCTCGACGAAGTCACCGCTCTTCAGCCGGTAATGCAGCGGAACGATGCGCCCGTTGATCTTCGCGCCGACCGTGCGGTGGCCGACGTCGGTGTGCACGGCGTAGGCGAAGTCGATCGGGGTCGAGTTCGAGGGCAGGACCTTGACCTCGCCCTTCGGCGTGAAGACGTAGACCTCGTCGTCGAAGAGATCGGTGCGGAACGTCTTGATGAACTCGCGCGGGTCGGTCTCGTCCTCCTGCCAGTCCATCAGCTGGCGGATCCACGCCAGCCACTCCTCGTCGGCCTTCGCGTCCTTCTTGCCGCTCTTGTAGCCCCAGTGCGCGGCGACGCCGAACTCGGCCGTCTCGTGCATCTCGCGCGTGCGCACCTGGATCTCGAGCGGCCGGCCCTCGGGCCCGACGACCGTCGTGTGCAGCGCCTGGTAGCCGTTCAGCTTCGGCATCGCGACGTAGTCCTTGAAGCGGCCGGGCATCGGCTTCCAGAGCGAGTGGATCAGACCGAGCGCGCCGTAGCAGTCCCGCGCCCCCTCTTCGCCGCTGCGCTCGACGATCACGCGCATCGCGGTCAGGTCGTAGATCTCGTTGAACTCGCGGCCCTTCTTGGCCATCTTGTCGTAGATCGAGAAGAAGTGCTTTGCGCGGCCGGCGATGTCGGCCGGGATGTCGACCTTCTCGAGCTCGCGCTGCAGCGTCATCGCCGCCTCGCGCACGTGCTCCTCGCGGTCGGCGCGGCGCTCGCTGACCATCGCCTTGATCTCCTCGTACTTGCGCGGGTGCAGTGTCGCGAAGGCGAGGTCCTCGAGCTCCCACTTCAGCTTGTTGATCCCGAGCCGGTGGGCGAGCGGCGCGTAGACCTCGAGCGTCTCCTTGGCCTTCTGCACCTGCTTCTGCTTGCCGAGGTACTCGATCGTCCGCATGTTATGGAGGCGGTCGGCGAGCTTGATCAGGATCACGCGCACGTCCTGCGCCATCGCCACGATCATCTTCCGGTAGTTCTCGGCCTCGGCCTGCTCGCGGCTCTGGAACTGGATCCGCGTCAGCTTGGTGACGCCCTCCACGAGCTGCGCGATCTCGTCGCCGAACTCGGCCCGCACCTCCTTGATGTCGGTGCCCGTGTCCTCGACCACGTCGTGCAGGAGCGCGGCGGCGATCGTCTGCTCGTCGAGGTGGAGCTGCGCGCAGATCTTCGCGGCGCCCCAGGGGTGGTGGATGAAGTCCTCGCCCGAGCGGCGCTGCTGCCCCTCGTGCGCGTTCGCCGCGAAGATGAACGCCCGCGTGAGCAGGTCGCGGTCGACGTCCGGGTTGTAGGCAGCGACGGTCTCGATCAGCTCGTCGATGAGCTCCTGATGCCGTTCTGCGACTTCGAGGACCGTCATAGGAAAAGTGTACTCAGGCCCCTTTCCCCCGCCGTCAGGCGTAATTCCCCGCGCAGGAGGGAACTCATCTGCCTCGAACGATGGCCCTCGTGCGCAGGCGACGACAGGAACGGAAGGCGGCCCGATTGGCGAGATTGCTGGTCGCGCTCGACTGCGCGGCGTGCGAGCAGCGGCCCTGGCGGCCGCGGCGGGCACAGGCTGCGGCGCTCAGTGCCGCGGGCGGCCGTCGTCCGCTGGCGGCACGTAATTAGGCGGCGCGGCGGAATGACCACCGCCGCCCTGCGGGTCGACTCTTCCCGGGCCACCGGCAGCCGCGGCCATCGAGTCGACGTTCTGCCCCGGACGAGCGGGATCGGGGTCGAGGCTCTGCTCCGAGCGGACGAGCCGCTTCAAGCGTCTGAGGATCCTGCCCACCGGGCAGAGCGTACGCCACTCAGGCCGCGCGGGCGAGCTCGGGCTCGGCGAGCAGCGCGACGAAGCGCTCGGACTCCAGTAGATGGCGCCTCGCACCGCCCGCGCTGAGGCCGAGCTCCGCGAAGATCGCCTCCGCCTCCGGGTCACGCGCGTCCTTGCGCCACTCGGCCTTGAGCCACTCCCGCCTGGCCACGTAGCGCTCGTCGGCGTCGAAGAGGTGCCGCACGTTCAGCTGGGGCGCGACCGTGCCGTTCCACTGGTTGGCCTCGAGCTTGAACGCGAGGTCGAAGTGCCCCACGCGCCGGAGCCGGTCGAGCTGCCGCCCGAGGCGGAACGCGATCGCGCTGCCCGCGTCCCGCCCGTCGGCGCGGACGCGGAACTTCAGGTGCTTGCCCTCGCCGACCGCGACCGGCTCCGCCACCTCGCAGCCCGCGAGCAGCAACGTCACGTTCGGGTTGCCGAGGCCGAACGGCGCCAGCTGCGCGAGCTCCTCGCACAGTTCGAGCGTCAGGTCCGGCCCGTGCACGAGCGCATCGACCAGCGCGGGAGGCCG
>JBIOZO010000167.1:0-14409 GCA_044871215.1 Gaiellaceae bacterium
TCGCCGCGGGCACGCTGCTCGATCGCCGCCTGGCGCAGGCGCGAACGCGCTCGCTCGGCGCGGGCCGCCACGCTGGCGGCTTCCCCGGCGAGAGCATCGGCGTAGATCGCGAGATCGACCCCGCGCATGCCCTCGAGCCTACGCGGGCGCGTGTGACGTCTCTGTGCTGGCTTCGACTCGACTCGAAGGACAGAGGGCGTTCACGACGCAGACCTCGCAGCGCGGCGCCCTCGCGATGCAGACCCTGCGCCCGTGCCAGATCAGGAGATGCGGGAAGGCGTTCCAGTACCGGCGCGGCACTAGCCGAATCAGGTCGCGCTCGATCTTCACCGGGTCCTCCTGCCGCGTGAAGCCGAGCCGCTGCGAGAGCCGGCGCACGTGCGTGTCGACGACGATCCCCTGCGCCTCGCCGCGCTCCGCGATCACGACGTTCGCGGTCTTGCGCGCGACCCCGGGCAGCCGCAGCAACTCGTCCATCGTGCCGGGCACCTCGCCGTCGAACTCCTCCAGCAGCATCGCCATCGTCCCGCGCAGCGACTTCGCCTTCTGGCGGAAGAACCCGGTCGCGCGGATGTCGTTCTCGAGCTCCTCCGGCGACACCGCCAGGTAGTCGTGCGGCGTGCGGTACTTCTCGAACAGCCGCATGGTGACGCGGTTGACGTTCACGTCGGTCGTCTGTGCCGAGAGCATCACCGAAACGAGCAGCTCGAGGTCGTTGCGGAACGTGAGCGCGATCGTCGCGTCCGGGTGCTCGGCCAGCAGCCGTTCGACGATCGGCACGATCCGGTTGCGCTTCGGGCCGACGCGGCGGCGCGCCTCGCGAACGTAGCTGCGGGCCATCAGCCGTGCAGCTTCGGGCCCGCGCAGACGAGATCGAGCGCGGGACAGTCATGGCAGACGAACTCGTCCGGCGTCGGGCGGAAGTCGTTCGCCTGGATGCGCGCGATCGCCGCGGAGAGCTCGGCCTCGAGCGCAGGCACGTCGCCGGGTCCGTATTTGGCGGAGACGACCGCGTCGGCGCGCTCGAGGAAGTGATAGACGACCTCGACCTCCTCCGCCCCCGCGCGGAAGCACGCCAGCGCGTAGACCAGCTTCTGCAACCGGTAATCGTGCGCGACGATCTCCTCCGGCGTGCCCTCGGCCAGCGAGTTCGTCTTGTAGTCGAGAACAATTGCGCGCGGCCCGTCGCGATGCAGCACGTCGATGCGCCCGTGCAAGAGGACGCCGTCGTGCTCGAAGGCAAAGGGAAGCTCGGCGCTCGCGCCCTCGAGCGCTCCGATTCGCGCGGCCAGCTCGGACTCGCAGTACGAGACGACGAAGCCGCGGATGCGGTCGAGCTCTTCTTCGTCGACGGCCGGATAGCGCGCGCGGACGAGCTCTTCGAGATCCGGCGGCACCGCGGGCGCGCGCAGGTCGACGTGCTCGAGCAGCGCGTGCACGGCATCGCCGATCTCGGTCGCCGCGAGCCCCGCCTGACCGGGCGCGGTGCCCGATCCCGGGGCCGGGCGCAGTCCGACAACCCGCTCGGCGAAGTAGCGATACGAGCAGCGCTCGAAGAGCGAGAGCGCGCTGTAGGACAGCCGGCGCACGCGGTGCAGCGGCGGCGCGGGCACGTCCTCGAGCGGCGCGAGCTCCGGCGCCTCGGCAGGAGCAGCACCGTTGGCGGCCGCCTCGAAGAGCTCGAGCTGCTTCTGCTCCACAGGCTCGGGCGGAACCTCGGGCTGCGGCGCGAAGCGGTCGAGGCGCACGAGCACCCGCGCGCCGCCTCGCTCGAGCTCCAGCGGCCCCGCAACGGCCTCCTCCAGCTCACCGGCCTCGAGCCGGTCGAGCACCCAGCCGATCGGCGTGCCGGCGTCCGCCCCACGCTCGCCGATCGCGCCGGAGACGATCAGGCGGTCGATCGCGCGGGTCATCGCGACGTAGTAGAGCCGCCGCCGCTCAGCCTCCTCCGCGTCCTGCTCGGCGGCCTTGACGCTCTCGTACTCGGCCGTCGTCAGCCGCTTGCCGGTCTCCGGATCGGCGACGCGGAATCCCAGGCGGCCGTCGGGCAGGCAGAGGATCTCGTCCGCGTCGGGCCGCCCGCGGTCACGGCCGGCGTCGGCCACGACGACGACCTTGAACTCGAGCCCCTTGGCGGAGTGAATCGTCAGCAGCCGGATCACGTCGGTGCCCTCCTCCTCGGCGACCGCCTCGAGCTCCGAGGCGCCGACCGCGTCCTGTTCGGCGACGAAGCGGACGAAGCCCTGGACGTCCGGCCCACGCAGCTCCTCGTAGGAGCGCGCCATCCGCGCGAGCTTGCGCAGATTTGCGTAACGGCGGCGACCGTCCCACTGCGCCAGCACGGCGAGGTCGTAATCGTGCTCGGCGACGATCCGCTCGCAGAGCCGCTCGAGCGAGAGGGCCGACGCGCTCCCCGCCAAACGGTCGAAGCGCTGCTTGAAGGCCCCGAACAGCCGGGCGTCGCGGTCGGACACGCCTTCCGGGATTCCCTTCTCGATCCCGACGAACAGCGGCCGCTTCGGGGCCGCCCGCCGCAGCAGCACGAGCCCATCGTTCGAGATGCCGACGAACGGCGAGGCGAGCACCCCGAGCAGCGCCTCGTCGTCGTAGCGGTTGTGCAGCAGGCGCAGGTAATTGAGGAGGTCGACGACCTGTTGCTGGTGGTAGTAGTCGCGGCCGGTCGCGCGGAAGGTCGGCAGTCCGAGCGCGCGCAGCTCCTCCTCGTAGATGCGCGCGTCGGTGCCGGCCGCGAAGAGCAGGACGATTTCGCCGGGCGTCGCCTCGCCCGAGTCGATGAGGTCGCGCACGCGAGCGGCAATGTGCTCGGCCTCCGCCTTGCGCCAGTGGACCCCGGTCTCGGCGTAGCTCTCTTTGTCGGTCACCAGCAGCTCGACGGCAGGCCCGAAGGCCGGATCGGGGAAGCGCCCCGCAGCCTGGAGCGGCTGGAACGAGTCGCCGAAGTCCGCCGCGAAGAGGTGGTTGATCACGTCGAGCACCTCGGGCCGCGAGCGGTAGTTCTGCGTCAGCGCGAGCACGCCGCCGACCTGCTCCCGCCGCTCGCGGAAGACCTCGACGTCGGCGTGTCGAAAGCGGTAGATCGACTGGAACTCGTCGCCGACGAAGAAGACCTCGGCCTCGTCGTGCGCGAGCAGGTCGACCAGCTCGCACTGCAGCCGGTTCGTGTCCTGGAACTCGTCGACCATGATCGAGCGGAAGCGCCAGCTCTCGCGCTCGCGGATTTCGGGGTTGTCGCGCAGCAACTCGCGCGCGAGGAGCTGCAGGTCCTCGAAGTCGAGCGCCGACTCCCGATCTTTGGCTTCGCGGTACGCCCGGTCGTAGGTGAGCAGGAGCTCCTGCAGCTGCTCGCGGTCGCGCGCGGCGAGCGCCTCGAGCGCCGCCCCTTCGACGGCGTTGCGCGCCTCCTCCAGCTCGGGGGCGCGGAGGTCGGAGAGATCGAGCAGCTCCTCCGGGCCGTTCGTCGAGTCGAGGAACCGCAGCGCCGCCTCGTCACCCGCCGCGGCGATGCGGAGCTCCGCGAGCCGCTCGTCGAGGCGCGGCTCGACCGGCGTCTCGAGCCGCAGCTCGAGCCCGGAGGAGCGCAGCGTCTCGTGCACGCTCGTCAGCATTCGCCGCAGGCGCCGGCCGCCGTACGAGGCGAGCAGCCGCAGCCGCGCCTCGTCGTCGCCGCAGAACTCCTCGAGCGCCGCGCGAAAGGCCTCGCCCCGCACCACCCGGCCCTGGCTGTCGTCGAGGACCCGGAAGCGCGGGTCGATTCCGGCCGCGAACGGGTGCGCCTTCAGCAGTCGGTGGCAGAAGCCGTGGATGGTCGAGATCCAGGCCGCATCGAGCTCGCGCGCCAGGTCGTGGCGGCCGAGCTCCAGGAGCCGCTTGCGGATCCGGCCGCGGAGCTCGCCGGCCGCGCGCTCGGTGTACGTGATCACGAGCAGCGAGTCGACGTCGAGGCCCCGCTCGCAGACCGCCTTGCAGAACCGCTCGACGATCACGGTCGTCTTGCCGGTGCCGGCGCCGGCCGAGACGAAGACGACGCCCTGCTCCTCGATCGCCCGAAGCTGCTCGCGGTTCGGTGCCGTCTCCACCGCGCTCACGAGCGCCTCACCCGACAGACGGGCCAGAGCTCGCACCAGGTCGGGCACGAGCCGCCGCGCGGGTCGTGCTTGACGTCGCCCTCGCGCATGCGCTCGACGACCCCGACCGCGTGCTCACGCGCCCGCTCGATCCCGCCCCAGAACTCGTCTTCCTCGACATAGTCGTTGCGCATGAAGCCCTGCAGCCCGTCGTCCTTCGCTTCGGCGCGAAGCAGGCCGCGCGCCTTCGCGTCGCCGGCCAGCGTGCGGTACACACCGCCGAGCGGCTCGATCCCGACGAGGTCGCGGAGCACGAGCATGTAGAGCGGGATCTGCAGGTGCAGCTCGCGCTCGATCTCGCGCGCGGTCGGGGCGCGGCCCGACTTGTAGTCGACGACGATTCCGCGCGCGCCGAAGGGATCGCGGTCGATCCGGTCGATCTTGCCCGTGACGGCGAAGCCACCGAGGTCGAGACCCCGCTGCAGCTCGGGCGCCGACCGCTCCGAGCCGAACGAGACTTCGAACCGGCTCGGCACGAGCGGCGACTCGGCCTCGGCCTCGCGGCGGATCAGCTTCTCGAGGTCGCGGGCCAGGCTCTGCTCGAGCTCGTTGCGCTCGAGCTCCGGCAGGTCGAAGCGGACGTGCGCGGCCAGCGCATCGGTCAGGCACTCGCGCAGAAAGACGAGCGCGTCCTCGAGCGTGTCGGGCTGGACGCGGTCGACGCCGGTGCGCTTGGGCAGGCCCTTGAAGAACGAGAACAGCGCCTGGTGCACGATCGTGCCCTTCAGGCGCGCATCGACCTCGACGTCGATGCTCCGCGGCTGCAGCACGCGGTCGACAAACCACATCGAGGAGCAACCGGTGAAGCGCTCGAGCTCGGTGACGGCGAACGTCGAGCGCTGCCGCAGCTCCTCCAGCACCACCGGGTGCTTCAGGCGCGTCGGGCGCTCGAACGCGCCGAGTGCGCGCTCGAGGCGGCGCTCCCAGCCGTTCGCCCGCGCGAGCGAAGTGGCTGCAGGGCGGTCCACCGGCGCGAGGGACGCCAGCGCGCGCAGGCGCTCTCGCTCGCTCGGAGCGGACTCGAGCGGCCACGTCAGGGCGGCCAGTGGCCGACGTCGCGTCCAGCGCTCGACCTCGTCGGGTGCGAACAGGCCGCGCGCCTCGTCCCAGAACGGGCTCGCCTCGCGCGGTGCGCCGTCGTCGCTCGCGGCCTCACGCACGAGGTAGAGCCGCCGCGTCGGCCGCGTGCACGCGGTGTAGAACAGGTAGCGGTCGCGTGACACCGGGTCGGTGCGCAGCAGGCGGCCGGCGCGGGAGGACCGCTCGAGCTCGGCCTTCTGCTCCTCGTCGAGGAACGGCGAGCCCTGCGAGCGGCGCGGGAGACGGCCCTCGTCGAGGCCGACCACGAAGACGACCTCGAAGCGTCGGGTGCGCGCGCGCAGCAGGTCGAGCACGGCGACACGCCCGGCCTCGCCCGCACCGCCCATCCGAACGGACGCATCGGCCAGCAGCGAGACGATCTCCTCGCGACTCGCCTCGCCGCCGAGGTCGTGCCAACGTTCGAGCTCCTTGATCAGGCGCAGCGCGGCTTCGTGCGCGCGGAGGTCGAGCCGGGCGGCCTCGTGGATGGGCGGCGCGTCGAGTCGGTGCGCCGCGCTTACCATCATGCGCGCGTGATCCTTCAGCGCGGCCAGCGGATCCGCCGCCGCGCGCAGGGCCTCCAAATGCGGCAGCGGCTGGCCACGAAGCTTCGTGACCTCTTCCTCGACGCGCTCCGGCTGGGTGACCCCGCGCCCGCGAAGCCGGCCCTCGAGGAAGTCGACGTGGTGGCGCGCGAGCCCCGAGTACGGCGTGCGCAGGAAGGCGAACAGCTCACGCCGCTCGCCGTCGAGCCAGGCGTAGCGCAGCAGCGAGAGCAGCGCCTGGCCGAACGGGGTGGCGCCGAGGCGCAGCCGGCCCTCGAGCGAGTACGGGACGCCGAGGGTCGCGAACGCGGTGTCGAGCGAGGCGCGCCACCGGTCGAGCGTCGGACAGACGATCGCGATCTCGTCGGCGGGGGTGCCGTCGCGGATCAAGTGGAGGATCTCGTCCGCGACCAGTTCGAGCGTGCCCCGGATGCCGGCCCCCTCGAGGAAGCGCAGCGACCCGTCGAGCTCGGGCGGCGACCCGGCGGAGACCGCGAAGAGCGACCGCTCCAGGTGAGCGAGCACCGGCGAGCGCGCCTCGCGGCTCGGGGGAAGCTCCTCGATTCGCCCATCGGCCAGGCGGGTAAGGTCGTCGGCGGTACGAGTGAGGGAGGCGAACGCGTCGCGGCCGGGCTCGTACGGGAGCGACACCGTCACTTTGGCCCGCGCGGCCAGCGCCTCGAGCAGGGCCCACTCGGCGCCGGTGAGGTCTTCGAAGCCGTACGCGAACACCGGACGCGGCTCCCAGGCGCCGAGGTCGCCCGCGGCGCGCTCGGCAGCGTGGCGCCGCTCGAGCTCTCGGTCCCAGAGGCCGAGGCGGTCGAGCTCGCCGCGGTAGGCCGCGTAGAGCGCCGCCAGCTCGCCTTCGAGCTCGCCGGGTTCGAGCAGGGCCGACTCGAGCTCCGCCACGGTCGAGCCGAGCGAATCGGCGAAGCCGGCGAAGCGCGCGGAGCGGCCCTCGGCTTCCGTGACGACGCGCCGCAGCAGCAGCGTGCGCTGCGCCTGGGTGATCACGGGTCGGTGCGCGCCGTTGCCCTGCGCGATGCGCTCGAACAGGTCGTCGAAGGTGCCGATCGAACCGCCGACGAGGGCACCGGCGCGCTTCAGGAGCTCGCGTTCGGCGCGGTCGACGTCCGGCCGGTTCGGCACGATCAGGATCGGATCTGAATCGAGCGCGTCGAGATAGCGCTCGAGCAGGAGCGCGACCTTCCCCGCATTCGCAGGGCCTGCGAGCAGGCTCAGCGGCACCCGCCCCATCCTAGTAGCGGTAGGTGACGACTTCGAACGTGTCGACCGGTCATTTCCGACGGACGCTCAGGTAGAGCCTGGCCGTCCTGAGAACGGCGTCGCAAGCGCCGCCTCCGGCTTTCCGGCGACAGCTTTCTTTAGGCCAAAGAAAGGGCGGGTTGCCCCGCCCTCAGTGCCTTATGACGCGGACTTCGGGCGCCGGCCGCGGCGTGCGACCGCCCGCCCGCCGAGGCGCTCTGCCTCGGCGTCCGTCAGGTCGAGCTCCCGGACGCCCTTGCGCGCGTCGGCAAAGGTGATGCGCACGGTCGCGCCCTTGCCGTCCGGAATCTCGCTGCCGGACTGGTCACTGACGCGGATCGTTTTACGTGCCAATTGTCATCCTCCGTTACTGGCTGAATTCGGTTCAGAATAACGAAACCGCGAGCGAAATCTCAAGCGGCTTCGCGCGCGCGGCGAATGCGCCACGACCGCAGCAGGCTGACGAGTGCGAGTTCCTCGGGCTCGAGCTCCGAATTCCGTCCGCGCACTACGCGCAAATGACGTGGCCGAAAATCGTCGATCGTTCGCCCGTCGAGATACTGCTCGACGACGGCAGGACTGACGTATGAGGCACGCGCAACGGCCGGTGTATTGCCGAGCCGCTGGCCCACCGATCGCATCACAGCGGCGACGATGCGCTTCTGCTCGGTCGCCGTCTCAGCCTCCCCGCGCTCGGCCAGCTCGATCGCCGCGACCAGCGTGCCGCCCCAGGTGCGGAAGTCCTTCGCGGTGAACTCCTCACCCATGTGCTCGCGGATGTACTCGTTCAGCCGGCGCGAGCCGAGATTGAAGAGCTCGCCGTCGCGCTCGTAGCGGAAGAGCCGCCTGCCGCCCGGCAGCGCGAGCAGCACCTTGATGGCGGCCGCCAGCTCGGCGTCGACGAGCACCGTGCGACAGAGGATCTTGTGCTTGGCCCGGAAGCGAAAGGCGATCTTGCTGCCGCGAACCTTGACATGCCCCTTGCGGAGGGTCGTGACCCCGAACGTCTTGTAGGTCTTCGCGTACCGCTCGTCGCCGACCCGGAACCAGGCTTCGTTGATCAGCCGCACCGCCACAGCGGCCGTCCATTCGAACGTCAGCGGCTCCTGATCGAGGTGGTCGTCGAGCGCGCGTCGCAGGTCGGGAAGCCGCTCGGCGAACCGCACCAGCTTGTCGAATTTGGCCTGCTCCTGACGCGCCCGGAAATCCGGGTGATAGAGGTACTGCCGCCGGCCGGCCTTGTCGACGCCGGTTGCCTGCAGCTTCGCGCCCGCATGAGGCGAGATCCAGACGTCAGTCCAGGCCGGCGGGATGCGCAGCTCGTCGATCCGCGCCAGCGCGGCCTCGTTCGTGATCGGCCGGCCGCGCGCGTCCTCGTAGCGGAAGCGCCGCTTGCCGAGCCGTCTCCACCCTCCTCGCCGAGCCATAGAGTCTGCTGTCGTAACCGCGCGGCGTGAGTGCTAATCCAAGGAGGCGAATGGCAGGCACGACGATCGTCGTCCTCGAGGGGGACGAAACCGGGCAAGAGCTGCTGGAGGAGTCGCTGCGCGTGCTCGCGCCAGACGTGATCGGCATCGAGGTCGAGCTGCCGCGCTACGACCTCTCGCTCGAGTCTCGACGCTCGACCGAGAACGGCGTGGTGCACGAGGCGGCGGCGGCGGTGCGCGAGGCGGGGCTCGGCCTGAAGGGCGCGACGATCACGCCCGAAGGCGCGGGCGACGTCGGCTCGCCCAACCGGATCCTGCGCGAGGAGATAGGCGGCCGCGTGATCGTCCGCACCGGCCGACGCATCCCGGGGATCGTTCCGTTCGGAGGCGTGCACGCCCCGATCTCGGTCGTGCGCATGGCCGTCGGAGATGCCTACGGCGCGAAGGAGTGGCGCGAGGGCGAGGGCGACGACGAGGCGGCCTTCCGCACGGAGCGCATCGAGCGCCGCATCTGCCACGCGGTCGCCGAGTTCGCCTTCCGGCTGGCCGAGGACACCGGCGCAAAGGTCTTCGGCGGTCCCAAGTACACGGTCAGCCCCGTCTACGAAGGGATGCTCAAGGAGGAGATGGACGCCGCGGCCGCGCGTCACCCGGCGGTGCAGTACGAGCCGCAGCTGATCGACGCGACCTTCGCGTTGCTGATCGCGGCGAGCGGCGACCCCCTCGTGATCCCGGCGTTGAACCGCGACGGCGACATCCTCTCCGACCTGGTGCTTCCGCTCTTCGGCTCGATTGCGGGCTCCGAGTCGCTGCTGGTCGGCTTCGGGGGCGATTACGTGCCGACGGTCGTCCTCGCCGAGGCCGCCCACGGCACCGCGCCCTCGCTCCAGGGCAAGAACGTGGCAAACCCGATGGCGATGATCCTCGCCGCCGCCGCGGTGCTCGGTTACGCGCCCGAGGGCCAGCAGGCGTCGCGGGCGATCCGCTTGGCGTGCCTGGACGCCGTCGCCGCGGGCGTGCGCACGGCCGACCTCGGCGGGCACGCGGGAACGAGCCAGTTCACCGACGAGGTCATCCGGCGCGTGAAGGAAAAGGTCTAGGAAGCGGCAGCGGCGGTCGGGAGCTCGGCTCCGGCGAACAGCTCGAGGAAGACGCGTGCGATCTCGGGGTCGAACTGCGTTCCCGCGCAGCGTTCCACCTCGGCCAGCGCCTCCGTCCGGCTGAGCGCGCGCCGGTAGGGCCGGTCGCTGGTCATCGCGTCGAACGCGTCGGCGATGGCGAGCACTCGCGCCTCGATCGGGATCTCCTCGCCCGCCTTGCCGGACGGGTAGCCGTGCCCGTCCCAGCGCTCGTGGTGGTACAGCACATAGGGAATCGCCTCGCGCAGGGCGGCCATCCGCAACAACATCCGCGCGCCGATCTTCGGGTGCTCGCGGATCTGGGCGAGCTCACCGTCGTCGAGCCTGCCTTCCTTGCGCAGCACCTCGTCGGAGACTCCGAGCTTGCCGATGTCGTGCAGGGGCCCCCCGACGCGGAGGGATGCGAGCTTCTCCTCGCTCCAGCCGAGTCGACGGGCCACCACCTCGGCCAGGGCGGTCACGCGCGACGAATGGCCGCGTGTGTACGGATCACGAGCCTCGATCGCGCCGGTCAGCACCTTCAGCATCGCCACGGACGCACAGGTTCAAGGCCGCGGCGCAGATCCCTTCTTTGGGCCTGTTGGCACGCCCCAGATGCCAGTGATCTCAGGCGACCGGGCCGAGTGACCGAGGAGGCGGAGGCCGAGGCCGTCCTCGATCGTGCGCAGCAACCCGTAGTGGTCGAGCGTCCTGGTCGCGCGCGAGTGCGGCCGCACGAGCGTCCCGAGCGCCAGCGCGGGCACTGCAGGGTTCGACGAGTCCGATTCGTCGAACACGACGAAAATCACGGTTCCGGGAAGCTTCAGGATCGGCGGCACAAAGCGCTTCAGCCAGGCGTCGCCCATCGCGACGGAGCAGTCGTGCATGTCATGGCACAAGTCCGGCACGACGAGTGAGAGGTTCGGCAGCATTCCGCCGGCGCGGTCGCGGTCGAATTGCGTGAGCGGCACCACCTGACGCAGCCGCGCACGGCTCGAGACCACGTTGCGGAAGTAGAGGAACGGAACGTGCTTCTTGGCGTAGCGGCCGTGCGAGGGTCCGGTCCATCCCGGGCGCGGCAAGCCTTCGGCGTATGCCTTCCACGTCAGGCGCCGTGCCTCGAGCGTGTCCGCCAGGCTGTTCCCGCCGACGGTGCAGTCGGTGCAGTCGCTCGTGATCCCGTGGGTCGACCCCGAGACGAGCGCGAGGTAGTTCGGGAGGCTCGGGTGCGTCACGCCGCGGTACCCGGAGAGAACGGCGCCTTGACGCGCGAACGCGTTGAACGCCGGCGCGTGCGGGTTGCCGACCACCCCGCTCCGCGCCTTGTTCTCCATCACGACCACGATCACGCGGTCGAAGGGCGGCACCTGGCGCGGAGCCGCCTGGCCGACCGAGCAGACCACGAGGGCCGCGAGCAGCAGGGCGAGGCGCTTCACGAGGATTCCACCAGCCGCTTGCGCCAGAAGTGAAAGCCGACGACACCGGCGACAGCCAGGGCGACGATCGCCGCGCCGCCGATCAAGCCGTAATGCGAGATCGCGTCGGCCGCGGCCTGGCCCGCGTAGTAGGCGATCAGCCCGACGAGCAGCGCCCAGCAGATGCCGCCGGCCGCGTTCCAGAAGAAGAAGGTCCACCAGCGCATCCTCGCGACACCGGCCATCCACGCTGCGGTCACGCGCAAGATCGAGAAGAACCGCGCCAGGAAGATCGTCTTCGACCCGTGCCGCTCGAAGAAGTCCTCGGACCACGGCAGGGCGCGTTCGAAGAAGCGCGAGACCCGGTGCCAGCGTTCGAGCAGCCGCCTCCCGCCCGTGCGACCGATCCAGTAGCCGAGGTTGTCGCCCACGATCGCGGCGAGAGCAGCAACCATGATCACGGCCCGGATGTCGAGCCGCCCGCGCGAGGCGAAGACGCCGGCGGCGATCAGCGCGGTCTCGCCCGGCAGCGGCACGCCGCCGGACTCGAGCATCACGATCAGGAAGAGCGCGAGCAGCCCGTAGTGGTGGACGAGCCCGCTCACTCCGGCAGTGTGGCCAACGCCATCAGGATCGCGTCGAAGTACGTGCCGTCGCGGCGGTAGTGCAGGTGCCGGTAGCCCTCCTGTACGAAGCCGAACGACTCGTAGAGCGCGATCGCGGGGGCGTTGTGCGCGAAGACGTGGAGCTCGAGCTTGCGAACCGCGTTGGCGCGTGCCCACTCGACGGTGCGCTCGAGGAGCGCGCGGCCGATCCCCTGGCGACGATGGCTGGCCGCGACCATCAGGCCCAGGTCGGCGACGTGACGGCTCGCCGGATGCACGTCGCGCGCGACCGACAGCCTGCCGACGAGCCCCTCCGGCGCTTCTGCCACGAAGACCGCCGCGTGCGGCGAGCGCCGCGCCGCCCGAAGGTAGCGCCGCTCGGCCGCGACGCTGCGCCATTCGGCTGAGGCGAGCAACCAGTCCTCGGGCTCCGAGCTCACTGCGCGAGCGAGCGCCACGAGCTCGGACGCGTCGCCCGGCTCGGCCTCGCGGATCCGGAAGCTCACGCCACCACGACGCCGTGCCCGCCGCGGCGCGGGTCGCCGGCGGCGGCGAGCGTCCCGTCCTCGCGCAACTCGACCCCGGCGGTGCCGCCGAAGAAGAGGTTGCGACTCCTCCAGCGGGAGAGCTCGTAGCCCAGGGCCTCGAGCCGGTCGAGTTCGGCCGGCTCGTTTCCCCCTTCGGCCTCGACGACCGGCGTCTGGAGGTGGACGCGCGGCCGGTCGATCGCCTCCCCGACGCCGAGCCCGTGGCCGACGACGTTGACGATCACCTGCATGATCGCGCCGCGGAGGCGCAGCGATCCGGCGCTCCCGACCACGAGCCGTGGCCGGCCGTCGCGGAGCACCAGCGAGGGCGCCATCGCGCTCGTGAAGCGCAGGCCCGGCCGCGAGACGCCTCCGGTGACGGCCAGGTCGAACTCGCCGAGCATGTTGTTCAGCTGGATGCCCGTACCGGGCACGATCACGCCGGAGCCCGCGCCCGTCGATGCGGTCAAGGAGGCGGCGTTTCCCTGACCGTCCACGACCGAGATCTGCGTCGTGCCCTCCTGCAGCTCCGGCACGCGCGCGCGCATCCGCCGCGCTGCGGCGTCGAGCTCGCCGTCGTCGAAGAGCCGGCGCGCGAGGCCGCCGCGGTACAGCTCTCGGGCGAACGGCCCGCCGCGGGCCGCTTCCTGCTCGCGCATGATCTCGACGAGCTGCGCCATCGCTTCGGCGCTGCCGGGGCCGCCCGCCATGCCGAGCCGGTCGAGCAGCCGCAGCCCGAGGCCGATCAGGATCCCGCCCGTCGAGGGCGGCGGGTTCGACTCGAACTCGTGCCCGAGAAACGTGACCTTCACCGGCCGGCGCTGGATCACGCGGTACTCGGCGAGGTCGCGCAGGCCGATCTCGCCGCCGCCGGCCAGCACGTGCTCGGACATCGCCCGCGCCAGCTCGCCACGGTAGAAGTCGTCTGCGCCGTGCTGGGCCAGGTGCTCGAGCGTGCGAGCTAGGTCGGGCATCACCAGCACGTCGCCCTCGACGAGACGCTCGCCGTTTCGGCCGTACAGGATCCGGCCCTCGTCGGTGTGCCGCAGAATCGCGTCGAGGATCTCGTGCAAGAACTCCTGCGGCTGGTTCAGGGCGACACCCTTGCGCGCGTGCTCGATCGCAGGCTCCAGCAGCACGTGCCAAGGGAGGCTGCCGAAGCGGCGGTGCGCCTCCCCCAGCCCGGCCGGCGCGCCCGGCACCGCGCAGGACGCCGGTCCGATGCGGTAGAGCTGCCGCGACTCGGGCGAGAAGTCGACCGCCACCTCGTCCATCGCGCGCGCCTGGCCGCGCGGCAGGCCGAGGCCGGGAACGGTCACGAAGTGGTCGAGCAGTCGCGTCGAGCGGTCACGCCCGCGGTGGACGAGCATGAAGCCGCCGGCGCCCGGGCCCGTGAGCGTGCTCTCGGTCACCCATGAGACGAACGCGGCCGCGATGCAGGCGTCGACGGCGTTGCCGCCCTCCCCCAGCACTTGCGCGCCGGCTTCGGCAGTGAGCGGGTGACCCGCTGCGATGGCGCCACGCATCCCCCAAGGCTACTCCGGGCAGCCCGATATCCTCGTCCGGCTGCCGTGACGCGAACCTCCGTCCAGCGGGAGGCGATGCTCGCCGCCGGCGCCGCAGGGCTGCTGGCCGCGGCGCTCGTCTGGCTCGGGCCGCCCGGCTCAGACCTGGCCGAGCACGCCTACCAGCGCACGCTGTTCCTCGACGACGGCTTCGCCCTCTGGAACAACTTCTGGTACGCGGGTCGCTACAGCTTCGTCACCTACAGCGTCCTCTATTACCCGCTCGCCGCGCTGCTGGGCATCCGTCTACTGGCGGTGGCGACCGTCTCGACCGCCGCGCTGGCCTTCGCCGTGATCGTCTCGCGACAGTGGGGCCCGACCGCCCGCTGGTCGAGCCGCACCTTCGCCGTCGTCTGGTGCGGAATCGTCTTCTCGGCGGCGTTCCCGTTCGCCCTCGGTGCAGCGCTTGCGCTGCTGGCGATCTGGGCGCTACAGGCCCGGCGGTCGTGGCGCTTCGCAGTTCTCGCCGCGCTGACGCTCGCTGCGAGCCCGCTCGCATTCCTTCTGCTGACGCTGCTGCTGGCCGGGTTCGGGATCGCGCGCTGGGAGGAGCGGCGTGCGCTGGTAGCACCGGCGTTGACCATCGCCGCGTTCGGGCTGCTGGAGATCGCGCTCTGGCGAGCGTTCCCGGGAACCGGCCACTATCCGTTCTCGTGGCAGGAGCTGACCGCAGCGCTGGTCTTCTGCACGCTCGGGATCGCGCTGTCGTGGCGCGT
>JBIOZO010000168.1:0-9053 GCA_044871215.1 Gaiellaceae bacterium
GCGTTCATGTTCGACGAGGTGCCCGAGCCGGTCTGAAAGACGTCGATCGGAAACTGGTCGTCGAGCTCGCCGTTCGCGATCCGGTCGGCAGCGGCGGCGATGCGCTCGGCCTTGTCGCCGTCGAGCAGCCCGAGCTCCGCGTTCACCCGCGCGGCAGCCGCCTTGATGCGACCGAGCCAGCGCGCGACCGGCGCCGGGATCGGCTCACCGGAGACGGGAAAGTTCTCGACGGCCTTGCGCGTCTCGCCGCCCCAGAGCTCCTGTTTCTGCCCGGTGGCCACGAGGCCGAGTGTACTCAGGCGACGTGGAGCCGGCGCCGCTCCAGCGGCCTGCCGCGCAGACGCCCGCGCGCGGCCTCGCTGAGCTCCTCCGAGGCGGCCCAGCCGACGTAGCGGCAGCGCCCACATTCGCCCTCGGCCAGCCGGTTGTGCGCGTCCGGCTGTACGACGCGCACGTCGCCGCAGCGCAGGCACTCGATCCGGAGGGAGGCCATCTCCCTGGGGATCGGCTGCGTCACACCCGGCAGTCCCTCGAACGAGGGACGGCTAGTCCGTCGAGTACTTGGGCTGGACCTTCTCGCCGCGGATGCGCGCGACGGCGTTGTTCGCCGCGATCGCGGCTTCGCCCATGCCGATCGTGATCAAGGTGATCTTGCCCTCGTAGCCGGCGACGTCGCCGGCCGCGTAGACGCCCGGAAGGGTCGTCTCGCAGGTCATCGGGTCGATCAGCAGCTGTCGCTTGCCGTGGAGCTCGAGGCCCCAGTCGGCGATCGCGCCGAGGTGGGAGTGGAAGCCGAGCAGCGTGATCAGCGCCTCACAAGGAACCTGCTCGACGTCACCCGTCTTCGTGTTTTCGATCGAGACCGACTCGAGCGAGCCGTCGCCGTGGAGCTCGCGCACCTCGCAGGGCGTGAAGAACCGCACCCGCCCTTCGCCCTCGAGCGCGCGCGCCTCGTTCACCGAGGACTCGAGCGCGCGGAAGTTGTCGCGCCGGTGCACCAGGCCGATCGGCGTCTTGGCAGTGTCCTGCAGCCCGAGCGTCCAGTCGAGCGCCGAGTCGCCGCCCCCGACGATCACGCAGGTGCGGTCGCGGAAGGCGTCCTTCTCGCGCACGAAGTAGTGGACACCCTTCCCCTCCCATTCGTCGATGCCCTCGATGCCGAGCTTGCGCGGCTCAAAGGCGCCGTGGCCGGCGGTGATGATCATCGCCCGTGTCAGGTACGGGCCGCCCTTGTCGGTGCCGATCGAGAGCAGCTCCTCGCCGTTCTGGCTCAGGCGGTCGAGCGACTGCACCTCCTCGCCGAGGTGCACGTCGGGGCCGTACTGCAGCCCCTGCTCGGCGCAGAGCTCGACAAGCTTCGTCCCCTGGATCCGCGGGTGGCCGGCGACGTCGTAGACGTGCTTCTCCGGATAAACGGCGGCGACTTGGCCACCGAGCTGCTCGAGGCTCTCGATGATCCGCACCGAGGCGTCGCGATGGCCGGCGTAGTACGCGGCAGCGAGCCCCGCGGGGCCGGCTCCGAGGATCGTGATGTCGACGATGCCGTTCTCGCTCACGGCGCCCATGCTAACGCCGGGCTATTGAACGGCCTCCCGTGTTGCCGTACGCTCGCAGCGCTGACTGTCGACACCGAAGGGGCTCATCTTGGACACCTACCACGTCGTGCTCTACCTCCACCTGCTGTCGCTCTTCGTCGGCATCGGCGCGGCCGCCGTCCTCGTCGTCTGCCTGTTCCAACTGCGCGGTGCGAACGAGCTGATGCAGGCGGTTCCCTTCGGCATGGTCGCGGGCAAGACCGCTCGCGCCTTCCCGGTCGCGATCCTGGGCCTGTTCGCGACCGGCGCCTACATGACGAGCGACGTCTGGACCTGGGACAGCGGCTGGATCGTGGTGGCGATCGTGGCGCTCGTCGTGCTCGGCGTGCAGGGACCGGTGATCGCCGAGCGGTCGGGCAAGAAGCTCGAGCGCGCGCTCAAGGAGAACGGGCCGGGCCCGCTCGGGCCGCACGCCCGGCGGATGACCCGCTACCCGGGCCTCTGGGTCGTCGAGTTCAGCTCGATCGGCCTCGTGCTGGGCGTCGTCTGGAACATGACGAACAAGCCCGGGACCTGGAGCTCGATCGCGGCGGCTGTGATCGGCTACGGCGTGGGCGCCGGCCTCGGGTACGTCTTCACGCTGTCGCCGGGCGACGAGCCCGAGACAGTCTCGACGCCCGCCTCGTAAGTCTTAGTGGCCGCAGCCTGAGCCGCAGCCGGCGGCGCCCTCGGGGGCGTCGCCCTCCTCCACCTGGAAGGAGTGGCCGCAACCGCACGAGCCGGAGACGTTCGGGTTGTTGATCGCGAACCCGGCCTGGAGGCCCTCGACCCAGTCGATCTCGGTGCCGGTCAGGTAGGGCGCGCTGAACGGGTCGACGACCACCGAGACCCCGTGGCTGGCGAGCTCGTGGTCGCCGTCCTGGGGCCCCCGGTCGAAGCCGAGCGCGTACTGGAAGCCGGAGCAGCCGCCGCCCTGCACGGCGATGCGCAGCACGGCCGCCTCGCCCTCCGGCTCCTCGGCCATCAGGTCGCGGATCTTGGCCGCCGCGCTCTCGGTGAGCGCGACGAGCTGGACGGGCTGCTCGGTGGTCGCCATCGGCCTCATCGTAGCAACGTGCCCCGGCGTCGGAATCCCACGCAAGGGCCACTCGAAAGGCCGACCTTGTAACACGTGTCTCACGCGTGGTTGAGCCGTTTTCCTCCCCGCTCGTAGCCCCGCCCGAACCTGCTACGTTCCTGCTCGCTCGACGCGGGGAGGATCACGTGCTGGACAGCTGGTTGCCCTTTCTGATCTACGGCTTCTTCGCGCTCGCGATTCCGCTTTCGATGATGTTCGCCTCGTTCGCGCTGGCGACGCGGCCGCACCGGCGGATGCGCACCCGGTCGCTGCCGTTCGAGTCCGGCGTCTCCGAGGGGCCGCCCTCGCACTCGCGCTTCACGATCAGCTTCTACCTGACCGCGATGCTCTTCATCGTCTTCGACATCGAGATCGTCTTCCTGTATCCGCTAGCGGTGATCCTCCACCAGCTTGCCTGGTTCGGCTTCGTCGAGTTCCTCTTCTTCGTGGTGATCCTCGCGGTCGCCTACGTCTACATCTGGCGCAAGGGCGCGCTCGAATGGCGATGAACAAGAAGCGGCTCGCCGACTACGGCCTGGGCTCCGAACGCGTGCTGTGGCAGGGGAAAGGCCCGGGCACGTTCGAGAACGAGCTCGGCGACTTGGAAGACAAGCTCATGCTGACCACCGTCGAGAAGGCGGTCGCCTGGTCGCAGGCCAGCTCGGTCTGGCCGGACACCTTCGGCCTCGCCTGCTGCGCGATCGAGATGATGTCGATCGTCTCCGCGCGCTACGACGTCGCGCGCTTCGGCGCCGAGGTCTTCCGTTCCTCGCCGCGCCAGGCCGACCTGCTGATCGTGTCGGGCCGCGTGGCGCACAAGATGGCGGCGCCGCTGCGCCAGATCTACGACCAGATGTTGGAGCCGAAGTGGGTGATCGCGATGGGCGCCTGCGCGAGCTCGGGCGGGATGTTCAACAACTACACCGTCCTGCAGGGCGTGGACAAGGTGGTCGCCGTGGACATCCACGTCCCCGGCTGCCCGCCGCGGCCGGAAGCCCTGGTCGAGGGCATCGTCCGGCTGCAGGAGAAGATCAAGGCGGGTGTGCCGCCCGCCTACGAGATCCGCGGGGTCGCGTCCTGAACTACGAGGGCGTTCCCGGCCTTGTCGAGACGCGGGACGCGCACGGCGAGACGACCCTCGTCGTCGATCCGGCCCGCCTCGTCGAGGCCTGCCGCCACCTGCGCGACCAGGAGGGCTTCTCGATGCTCGCCGACGTTACGCCGACCGACTACCTCGGCTGGGGCGGCCGTGACGTCGCCGGCTACATCGGCACGGCGAGCGGCCGGAACCTCAACTCGCCCGGCTCGCAGGGCTACGCGCGCCAGCCCGCGCCGAAGCCGAAGCGCTTCGCGGTGAACTACCACCTGGTCGCCGTGCCGGGTGCCAGGCGTGTGCGCGTGCAGGTCTGGCTCGACGAGGACGAGCCGGTCGAGAGCGTCGTCTCGGTCTGGCCGACCGCCGACTGGCACGAGCGTGAGGCCTGGGACATGATGGGCATCCGGATCGAGGGTCACCCGAACCTCTCCCGCATCCTGATGGAGGACGACTGGGAGGGGCACCCGCTCCGCAAGGACTACCCGATCGGCGGCGAGCCGGTCCGCTTCTCCGGAGAAGAGTGATGGCGCTCGCGGAGAGGCCGAAGATCTACGAGGGCACCCGCATCCCCTCGCCGATCCCGACGACGCTGCAGGTGCCGCCGGAGCTGCGCGACTCCGAGGACCTGCTCGAGATCAACTTCGGCCCGAACCACCCCTCGACCCACGGCGTGCTGCGCCTGGTGATCGAGCTCCACGGCGAGGACGTGGTCGGCCTGCGCGCGGTGATCGGCTACCTGCACACCGGCTTTGAGAAGAACATGGAGGCCAAGACGTGGTGGAAGGCGATCACGTACGCGCCGCGGATCGACTACCTCTCCTTCCAGAACAACGAGCTCGTCTTCGTCCTGGCGGTCGAGAAGCTGCTCGGCCTGCCGGTGCCGGAGAAGGCGACCTGGATGCGGATGTGCCTCGCCGAGCTGAACCGGATCCACTCGCACCTGGTGTGGCTCGCGACGGCCGCGCTCGAGCTGGGAGCGATCTCGATGTTCTGGTACTGCTTCCGCGAGCGCGACCAGATCCTCGACCTGTTCGAGATGGTGACCGGGACGCGCATGCACACCCGCTACTACCAGGTGGGCGGCCTGGCGGAAGACATCCCGGCCGGCTTCTATCCGGAGGCGCGCAAGTTCTGCGCCTGGATGCCGAAGGCGGTCGACGACTACGAGGCGCTCGTCGACCAGAACGCGATCTGGCTCGAGCGCACCAAGGGCCTCGGCCTCCTCTCGGCCGAGGACGCAATCGCGCTCGGCCAGACCGGCCCCGTGCTGCGCGGCTCGGGCGTCGACTGGGACCTGCGCAAGGCCGAGCCCTACCTCGCCTACGACCAGGTCGACTTCAACGTCCCCGTCTACGAGAACGGCGACGTCTGGGACCGGTACAAGGTGCACATGGACGAGATGCGGGAGTCGACCCGCATCGTCGCCCAATGCCTCGACCGGCTCGAGGCGATGGAGGCCCAGCCGTGGATCACGGACGACCGCAAGGTCGTGCTGCCGCCGCGCGAGGAGCTGCACACCTCGATGGAGTCGCTGATCCACCACTTCAAGATCGTCACGGAGGGTTTCCGCGTCCCCGAGGGCGAGGTCTACGTCCCCGTCGAGTCGCCCCGCGGCGAGCTCGGTTGCTACGTCGTTTCCGACGGCGGCCCGAAGCCCTGGCGCGTCAAGTTCCGGGCGCCGAGCTTCGTCGCGCTCGAGGCGACCGCCACCTGCATGTCGGACGCACTGGTCGCCGACCTGATCGCGATCGTCGGCTCGCTCGACACGGTCATGGGCGAGGTCGACCGGTGAGTCCGGAGTTGACCGCGGAGATCCGCGAGCTGGGCTCGCGCTTCCCCGACTCGCGCTCGGCGACGATCCCGGCGCTGCGGCTCGTGCAGGAGGCGAACGGCGGCTGGCTCACCGACGAGTCGTTCGAGCAGGTCGCCTCCGCACTCGGGCTGACGCCTGCGTACTGCGAGGCGGTCGCGTCCTTCTACGACATGTTCCACACCGCGCCCGTGGGGCGGCACTCGGTCGAGGTGTGCACGAACCTGTCCTGCGCGCTCTCGGGCGCGCAGCAGGTCGTCGACGCCTTCGAGTCCGAGCTCGGCGTCGCGCCCGGCGAGACGACCGAGGACGGCGAAGTCACCTTCCGTGCGGTCGAGTGCCTCGGCGGCTGCGGCTACGCGACGGTCGTCGCCGTCGACCACCGATACCGGCACCACGTCAAGGCCGAGGACGTGCCCGGGATCGTGAAGGAGCTCCGTGGGGCTTAAGACGATGCTCCTCGCAGGCGCGGACGAGCGCGACCTGACGAAGCTCGACGAGTACCGCGCGATCGGCGGCTACGAGCAGGTGCCGAAGGCGCTGGCGATGAGCTCGGACGACCTGATCGCCGAGCTGCAGAAGGCGAACCTGCGGGGCCGCGGCGGCGCCGGCTTCCCGATGGGTCGCAAGGCCTCGCTGATCGACCGCAAGAGCCCGAAGCCGAAGTACCTGGTCGTCAACGCCGACGAGTCCGAGCCCGGCGCTTTCAAGGATCGCGAGGTGATGGCGCGCGTGCCACACCGGCTACTCGAGGGCTGCCTGATCGCCGCCCACGCGATCGAGTCAACGGACGTGTTCATCTACATCCGCGGCGAGTACCTGACCGAGTACGAGATTCTCCAGGCCGCCGTCGACGAGGCGCGGGAGGCGGGAGTCTTCGGCGAGACGAACATCACCGTCTACCGCGGGGCAGGCGCGTACATCTGCGGCGAGGAGACCGCGCTGCTCGACTCGCTCGAGGGCCGCCGCGGCCAGCCGCGCCCGCGGCCGCCGTTCCCGCCGGTGCAGGGCCTGTACGGCGCCCCGACGGAGATCAACAACGTCTGCACGATCGCGACCGTGCCGGCGATCATCGAGCTCGGCGCCGACGGCTTCGCCGGGATCGGCACGCCCGGCTCGCCCGGGACAGTGATCTTCTCGATCTCCGGCAACGTCGAGAAGCCGGGCAACTACGAGCTCGAGCTCGGCACCTCGATGCGGGAGCTGATCTACACGCACGCGGGCGGGATCGCCGGTGGCCACCAGCTGAAGGCGGTCATTCCCGGCGGCTCCTCGGTGCCCGCGCTGACCGCACGCCAGATCGACGTGCCGCTCGACTACGACTCGCTCGGCGCGATCGGGACCTTCTTCGGCGCCGCGTCGCTGATCGTGGTCGACGAGCGCTGCTGCATGGTGCAGCTCGCGCTCCGCTCGACGAAGTTCTACATGCACGAGTCGTGCGGCAAGTGCACGCCGTGCCGTGAGGGCACCCGTTGGATGGTGCAGATCCTCGAGAAGCTGGAGCGGGGCGACGGCGAGCACTCAGACATCGAGCTGCTGAAGTCCGTGGGCTCCCGCATCCTCGGGAAGTCGCTCTGCGCACTCGGCGACTTCGCGGTGTACCCGGTCTCGAGCTACCTGGAGAAGTGGGGCGACGAGTTCGTCGCGCACGTCGAGCAGGGCGGCTGCCCGTACGGCGGCGAGTCGTCGCTCGAGGGCATCTTCGCGCCCTCCGACCAGCACACCCACTCGCCCGTCGCGCAGGTGCCCGCGTGAGCACGCCCGAGCTCGTCACCGTCACGATCGACGACCGCGAAGTGCAGGTGCCGAAGGGCCTCGGGCTCGTCGAGGCGGCGCTCAGCGCAGGGATCGAGATTCCCGTCTTCTGCTACGAGCCGCGGCTCGGGCCGCCGGTGGGCGCCTGCCGGATGTGTCTCGTCGAGATCGAGGGGATGCCGAAGCTCCAGGCCGGCTGCACGATGACCGCGCAGGACGGGATGAAGGTGCGCACCGCGCAGTCCTCGGCGAAGGCGGCCGAGGGCCAGGACGCGACGCTCGAGTTCATCCTCGTCAACCACCCGCTCGACTGCCCGGTGTGCGACAAGGGCGGCGAGTGCCCGCTGCAGGACCTCACCTTCCGCTGGGGGCCGGGCAACACGCGGATGGAGTTTCCGAAGCGGACGCTCGAGAAGCCGATCCCCGTCTCGCCGACGATCGCGCTCGACCGGGAGCGGTGCATCCTCTGCTACCGGTGCACACGATTCTCGGAGAGCGTCGCCGAGGACAACCAGCTCGTCGCGCAGAACCGCGGTGCGTCGTCGGTGATCGCGACCTTCGAGGATCAGCCGTACCGCGCGCCGTTCTCCGGCAACGTGATCGAGCTCTGCCCGGTCGGCGCGCTGACCTCGACGCAGTACCGCTTCGAGGCGCGTCCGTGGGAGATCCAGAACGTGCCGACGGTCTGTGGGCTCTGCCCGGTCGGGTGCAACGTCGCCGCGACGACGCGCGAGGGGAAGGTCAAGCGGGTTTTGTCGCGCAACCACCCGGAGGTGGACGAGGGCTGGCTCTGCGACAAGGGGCGCTTTGCGTTCACGCACCTGTACGCGCGCGACCGAATCGCCGACCCGCTGCGCCGCCGGCGCCGGAGCGGCCTCGAGGAGATCTCGTGGGACGACGCGATCGACGATGCCGAGCGGCTGCTGCGCGAGTCGGACGGCCGGATCGTGACCGCCCTCTCGGGCTCCGAGACCGTCGAGCAGGCGTACGCGCTCGGCAAGCTGCTGCGCGCCGGTCTCGGCGCGCATTCGGCCGTGATGCCCGAGGAGACGAGCCCGGCGCTCGACGCTTTCCGGCTGCCGCTGTCGGCGATCCGCGATGCCGAGCTCGTGGTCGTGCTCGGGGACGAGCCGGTGGCCGAGCGCGCGCCGGTGGTCGATCTCTGGCTGAAAGCCGCGCGCCGCGCCGGCGCCGAGGTGCATTACGGGGGCGACGCGCACGAGAGCTGTCGCCGTCTCGCCGGCTCGGACGACGAACTCGGCGGCCGCCTGCGGTCGAGCGAGCGCGCGATCCTGATCTGGTCGGGCGACGACGGCGCCGGCGGCGCACACCTCGCCGCGCTGGCGCGCGAGCTCGGCTTCGCCGGCAAAGCGGGATGCGGCGCGTTCCACCTGCCGCGCACCGCGAACGGCCGCGGCGTCGCCGACGCCTGGGCCTGCGCCGACGACGGTGAGGCCGAGACGCCGGAGCAGATCGGCCTGCTGATCGTCTCGGGCGACGAGGCCGCCGCCGACCCGAACGTGCGCGCGCTCGCCGAGCGGGCCGAGCGAGTGCTCGTCACCTCGATGTTCCAGGGCCTCGCCGCGGGCTGGGCCGATCTCGTCCTCCCCGGAACGAGCTACCTCGAGCGCGACGGCACCTACGTCAACCTCGAGGGCCGGCTGCAGCGCCTGCGCCGGAGCGTGATCCCGCCCGCGCCGGACGAGCTCGCGTGGATCTCGAAGCTGGCCGAGCGCTTCG
>JBIOZO010000169.1:0-3269 GCA_044871215.1 Gaiellaceae bacterium
AAGCGCTCCCGGCACCGTCACCGTGGGCCAGGGGTCGGGCGGCACCACCACGGTGAACACGGCCCTGACCGCCGGCACCGCCGAGTCGCTGACCCTCGTCGCGCAAGGGCTTCCGGCGGGTGCGACCGCGGGCTTCACCGCGAACAACACGCCGACGGCGGGCGAGAGTCGAACGCTGACGCTGACCGCCGGCGCCGCCACGCCGCTCGGCACCTACCCGATCACCGTGATCGCCAAGGGCGCGAGCGCCGTGCACTCGACGACGGTGCAATTCACCGTCACGAGCTCGCCTCCGCCACCTCCGCCACCTCCGCCACCTCCGCCACCTCCGCCGCCGCCACCTCCGCCCCCGCCGGCGCCGCCCCCGCCGCCGCCACCCCCGCCGCCGCCGCTGAAGCCGCCCTGCGTAGTCCCAAAGGTGGTCGGCAAGACGCTGCGAGCGGCTACGACCGCGCTCCGCTCGCACCACTGCACGCTCGGCAAGGTCACGCGCATCACCTCGACCAAGCGGAAGAAGGGGCACGTGCTGCGCGAGAGGCCGACGGCCGGAAAGCACCTAGGCAACAACGCCAAGGTCAACCTCTGGCTGGGGAAGGGCCCCAGGCGCAAGTAGGCTTCGCCGCCGCATGGCGGACGCGACGATCGGGATCTTCGGCGGCTCGGGCTTCTACTCGTTTCTCGACGACGTCGAAGAGGTGGAGCTCGAAACGCCCTACGGCCGGCCGTCGGCGCCGTTCGTGATCGGGGAGCTCGAGGGCACAACGGTCGCATTCCTACCGCGGCACGGGCGCGACCACGAGCTGCCGCCGCACGCGATCCCGTACCGGGCGAACGTCTGGGGCATGAGGGAGCTCGGCGTCATGCGGATCATCGGCCCGAATGCCTCCGGGGCGCTGAAGGCGGAGCTGCGGCTCGGCGAGTTCGTCGTCTGCGACCAGTTCGTCGACCGGACGAGCGGCCGCGCCGACACCTTCTACGACGGGCCGGAGACGACGCACGTATCCGCAGCTGACCCCTACTGCCCGGACCTGCGGGCGCTGCTCGTCGAGACCGCTCGCGAGCTCGAAATTCCCGTGCAAGACGGCGGCACGGTCGTGACGATCCAGGGCCCGCGGTTCTCGACCCGCGCCGAGTCGAAGTGGTTCCAGGACGCCGGCTGGGACACGATCAACATGACCGCCTACCCCGAGGGCTACCTGGCCCGCGAGCTGGAGCTCTGCTACGCGAACATCTCGATGGTCACCGACCACGACGTGGGCGTCGAAGGCGCCGACCCTGTGTCGCACGAGCAGGTGGTGGCGGTCTTCAACGAGAACAACGAGCGCCTCCGCGAGCTGCTCTTCGCGGTCGTGCCGAAGATCCCGCCACAGCCCGAGGAGCACCTCTGCGCCACCGCTCTCCGAGGCGCGCGGATCTAGGCCTGTGATAAAAACCGGGCCGCGCCGGGGAGTCTCGGCGCTCGTCCTTGTAGGGAGGCTTCTTGATCGATTTCTTCAGTAACCACGCGGTGCTGTTCGCGCTCGTCTGCGCATTCATCGCCATCGGCTACGGCATCGGCCTGACGCTGTGGCTCCTGCGGCAGCCGGCCGGCGACTCGCGCATGCAGGAGATCGCGCGCGCCGTGCAGGAGGGCGCCGCGGCGTACCTCCGCCGTCAGTACCAGACGGTCGCGATCGTCGCGATCGTCCCGTTCCTGCTGCTCGGCTTCTACAACAAGCTCGGCTGGGGGACAGCGGTCGGCTTCCTGATCGGCGCGGCGCTCTCCGCTGCTGCCGGCTTCATCGGAATGAACGTCGCCGTGCGCTCGAACGTGCGCACCGCGGAGGCTGCCAAGCACGGGCTCAAGCCCGCGCTGAACGTCGCCTTTCGCGCCGGCTCGGTCACGGGCATGCTCGTCGTCGGCCTGGGCCTGCTGGGCGTTGCCGGCTACTACTGGGCCCTGACCGACTGGCTGAACCACTCGAGCGCCTCGGCGATCGACGATCTCGTCGGCCTCGCCTTCGGCGGCTCGCTGATCTCGGTCTTCGCGCGTCTCGGCGGCGGCATCTACACCAAGGCCGCCGACGTCGGCGCCGACCTGGTCGGGAAGATCGAAGCTGGGATCCCCGAGGACGACCCGCGCAACCCGGCCGTGATCGCCGACAACGTGGGCGACAACGTCGGCGACTGCGCCGGCATGGCGGCCGACCTGTTCGAGACCTACGCGGTGACCGCGGTGGCCGTGATGCTGCTCGCCTCGCAGACCTTCCCGGGCCTCCACCTGGAGCTGTTCCCGCTCGCGATCGGCGGCATCTCGATCATCGCCTCGGTGATCGGCACGTTCTTCGCCCGCGTCGGGCGTGGCGGCTCGATCATGAACGCGCTCTACAAGGCGGTCCTCGTCGCGACCGTCCTCTCGGCAATCGGCTTCATCCCGGTCACGCTGGCCTACGACTCGAGCCGCTTCAGCTTCTGGGACCTGTACCTCTCGGCGCTCGTCGGGCTGATCGTGACCTTCCTCCTGGTCGCGATCACCGAGTTCTACACGGGTACCCGCTGGCGACCCGTCAAGCAGATCGCCTCGGCGTCGCGCACCGGCCACGCCACGAACATCATCGAGGGCCTGGCCGTCGGCATGCAGGCGACCGCCGCCCCGGTGATCGTGATCGCGGCCGGGATCCTCGTCGCGCACCACTACGCGGGCCTCTACGGCATCGGCGTGGCCGTGATGGCGCAGCTCTCGATGACCGGCCTGATCGTGGCGCTCGACGCGTACGGCCCCGTCACCGACAACGCGGGCGGCATCGCCGAGATGGCCGAGCTCGACGAGTCGGTGCGCGCGATCACCGATCCCCTCGACGCGGTCGGCAACACGACCAAGGCGGTCACGAAGGGCTACGCGATCGGCTCGGCCGCGCTCGCCGCGCTGATCCTCTTCGACAGCTACACGAACGGCCTCGGGGTTCGGAACTTCCAGGTGGCCTTCGCGCTCGACGACGCCTGGGTGATCGCCGGCCTGTTCATCGGCGGACTCATGCCCTTCCTCTTCGCCTCGCTCGCGATGGAGGCGGTCGGCCGCGTGGGCGGCCAGGTCGTGACCGAGGTGCGCCGCCAGTTCCGCGAGATCCCAGGGATCATGGAGGGGACGGCGCGGCCCGAGTACGGCAAGGCGATCGACATCGTCACCGGCTCGGCGATCAAGAGCATGCTGCTGCCGGCCCTGATCCCGATCGGCTTCCCGATCGTGGCTGGGCTGATCAGCGCGAAGCTGCTCGGCGGCCTGCTGATCG
>JBIOZO010000170.1:0-6189 GCA_044871215.1 Gaiellaceae bacterium
GGCGACGGCGAGGGCGGCGACGAGACGACGGCGGTCGACGCGGCTGCGGAGAAGGCGATCCTCGCGCGGCTGCGGGCGATCGAGGATACGACGATCGTCTCGGAGGAGATCGGCATCGTCGGCGACGGCGCGACCAGGATCGTGCTCGACCCGATCGACGGCTCGCTGAACGCCAAGCGCGGCATCCCGTTCTTCTCGGTCTCGATC
This sequence comes from Gaiellaceae bacterium, assembly GCA_044871215.1. GTDB lineage: Bacteria > Actinomycetota > Thermoleophilia > Gaiellales > Gaiellaceae > AC-32. The sequence goes on from JBIOZO010000170.1 coordinate 208, forward strand.
GCGGTGGCCGACGGGGACACGATGGACGACGTCTTCTTCGCCTACGTCTACGACTTCGGCAGCGGCGAGGAGTGGGTCGCCGAGCGGGGCAAGGGTGCGCTGCTGAACGGCTCCGACCTCGGCCCGATCCTGCCGAAGGAGGAGATCGAGATCCTGTCGTTCGAGGCGACGCTCACCTCGAGCGTGGCCGAGAAGGCGGCCTCGGTGGTCGGCCTCGCCTACCGGCTGCGGATCATGGGCTCGCTCGCGCTGTCGCTCTGCCACCTCGCGGCCGGCCGCGTCGATGCGGTCTGCTCGCTCAAGGGCGCGCGCTCGGTCGACATCGCCGCGGCGCAGCTCGTCGTGCGGGAGCGGGGTCTCGCGATCGACCTGCCCGAGGCGCCGCCCTTCGGCGCCGCGCCGCTCGACATCGAGGGTCGCAGCCGCTGTGTGGCCGCTGCGAGCCCGGAGGTCTGCGAGCGCCTGTTCGCCGCGCTGTCGGCGTGAGGCCGGTCCGCATCGGCTGCTCCGGCTGGAACTACCAGCACTGGCGGAACGGCGTCTTCTACCCGCCGCGGCTGCCGCCGAGGCGCTGGCTCGACTTCTACGCGCGCCACTTCGACACGGTCGAGGTCAACTCGACCTTCTACCGCCTGCCGCGCGAGACGGCCGTTGCGAACTGGGTCGCCGAGAGCCCGCCGGGCTTCCTGCTGGCGGTGAAGATGAGCCGCTACGCCACTCACATCAAGCGCCTGCGCGACCTGCCTCCGAGCATCGAGCTCTTCTACGAGCGGATCCGGCCACTGCTCGGTTCACCCAAGTTCGGGCCGGTGCTCTGGCAGCTGCCGCCGGGCTTCCGGCGCGACGACGCGCGGCTCGCGCAGGCGCTCGAGCTGCTGCCGGCGGGCCGGCACTGCTTCGAGTTCCGCGACGACAGCTGGTTTGTCGAGGACGTCTACGAGCTGCTCCGTGCGCACGGCGTCGCGCTCGTGATCGGCGACACTCCGCGGCGCGACTACGCGCACGTGCTCACGACCGACTGGACGTTCTTGCGCTTCCACCACGGCAAGCGCGGCCGGAACGGCAACTACTCGGAGCGCGAGCTCGACGAGTGGGCGGCCCGCATCGCCGGCTGGGCGGAGACCGCGGACGTCTACGCGTACTTCAACAACGACTGGAACGGCTACGCGGTCAGGAACGGGCTGGGCCTCCGGGAGCGGCTCGGCGTCTAGCCGGGCGCGGCCGGGCTAGCTGCGCCGCTACGCTCAGGACGGCGATGGAACCGCAACGTGAGCAGATCCTGAAGGCGCTGGAGCAGGTCATCGACCCGGAGTTGAAGCGCAACGTGGTCGAGCTCGACATGGTCCGCGACGTCCGGATCGAGGGTGGTGACGTGACGGTCGGGATTGCGCTGACGGTCGCCGGGTGCCCGCTGCGCTCGAGCTTCGAGCAGCAGGTCGCGCAGGCGCTCGGCTCCGTGCCGGGCGTCGAGCGCACGGCGCTCGAGTTCGGCGTGATGACGCCCGAGGAGCGCAGCGCGTTGACGGCGCGCCTCCGCGGGACGGTGACCGAGCGCACGAAAGGGATCCAGCTCGATCGCACGACTCGCGTGATCGCGGTCGCGAGCGGGAAGGGCGGCGTCGGCAAGTCGACGCTCTCGGCCAACCTCGCCGCAGCGTTCGACGCGCTCGGCCAGCGCACCGGGATCCTCGACGCCGATGTCTACGGCCACTCGATCCCGCACCTGCTCGGCATCCACCAGAAGCCGGTCGCGGTCGACCGGATGATCGTGCCGCCCGTGCGCGGCGAGCTGAAGCTGATGTCGATCGGCTTCTTCCTCGAAAACAATGAGCCTGTGATGTGGCGCGGCCCGATGCTGCATCGGGCGCTCGAGCAGTTCCTCACCGACGTGCACTGGGGCGAGCTGGACACGCTCGTCGTCGACATGCCGCCGGGCACCGGCGACGTCTCGATCTCGCTCGGCCAGCTCCTGCCGCGGGCAGAGGCGGTGATCGTGACCACGCCGCAGCCGCTCGCCCAGGAAGTCGCGGCCCGGGCCGCGCTGATGGCCCGCAAGACGAACATGCGGCTGCTCGGCGTGGTCGAGAACATGAGCGGGGACGCGTTCGGCTCAGGGGGCGGTCAGCGGCTCGCCGAGGAGCTCGAGGTGCCACTGCTGGGAACGGTTCCGCTCGACCCGCTGCTGCGGGAATCCGGCGACGCCGGCACGCCGCTGGTCGAGACAGCCCCCGACTCGGACGCCGGGCGCGCGATCTCAGCGCTCGCCGAGGCGATCGTTGCCACCAAGCGCGAGCAGGGCATCGGGATCGTCAAGTCCCTGCCCGTCCTCTCCTAGGGCAGGTAGCCGGTCCGCCGCAGGAAGCTGCGGAGCTTCTGCTCGAACTTCACTCGCGAGCGCTCGCCGTGGATCTTGCCGCTCCGAGAGAGCCGGTCGATCGTCTTGAAGGCGACCGCCCAGTGCCCGACCATCGCCTCGTCCGCGGCCCAGGCGGCGACGATGCCCTGGTTGCTCGCCTTGCGCTTCGGGTTCATCGCCGCGTGCCAGAGCGCGTTCGCGTCCCGGCCGATCTCGCTGCGGTAGGCGGGCGTGTCGACGGTCAGCCGTCCGTTGCGATAGCGGAGGATCCGCACCGGCCAGCGTGAGTCGGCGAAGCTCGCGAAGGCGTACGAGAAGCGGTCGTCGCGCGTGACGATCTCCTGCCGCCCGTCGTGGTCGAGGTCGGCGAATACGTAGCCGAAGTTGCCCCAGACGTGGACTAGCGGCGCGTAGTGCTTCGTCGCGGACACGTAACGGTAGATCTGCGTGTACCAGCAGCAGTGCGCGCCGCCCCAGTAGAGGTCGAGCACGACCTCGGGCTCGCCGTCGCCGTCGATGTCGGTGACCGAGACCGAGCGCCGGTGAGCGAAGTAGCCGGACGGCTGCGCGTTGAAGCCGCCGGCCGGGGGCTTGCGGAGGAGGGCCGAGAAGCTCGTCACGCCGTCACGCGCGATCGTCAGGTGCTGCCTCGTGAACCGGAAGGCCGTCGGGTTGTAGCTGTAGGTGAACGTCGCCTCGACCGCTCCTGCGGCGGCGCGCTCGACGTGCGGGCGCGGTGCGGCAGCGGCGGTCGTCGCGACGACCGCACCCAGCGCGACGGCAAGCGCTGTGGCGGTTCTCACGCGGCCGTTATAGCGCCCAAAGCCGAAGGGCGCCACATGGCGCCCTCCGAATGTTCCAGCGGACCCCGGGGTCTCGATGTGTCGAGCCCCCGCTGAAACCAGAGACTTAGACGACCCTCCCGCGCCGATGGCTGTTCCAGTCCGTAAGGATTTCGTGAAAGTGGACGAACGGGAGGCACTCGAGACCCTGAAAGGGCTTGGCTTCGACGAGGCCGATGCCCGCACGCTCGCCGACCATTTCACCGAGGCCGAGCGCCGTGGCAAGACGGGGCACGGGTTTTCGCGCGTCGAATGGCTCGCGACAAAGCCGTTCGAGCTCGATCCATCGGCGCGGCCGCGTCAGCTGGTCAGCGAACGGGGTTACGAGCGCTGGGACGGCAACGGCGCGCTCGGCTACCTGACACTGGCCGCGATCGTGGACGCGCAGCTCGCCGACCCGCCCGAGCACGCGCGCCTGGTCGTCGCCCAGCGGACGTTCCCGACCGGGATGCTCGGCTACTGGGGCCGTAAGCTCGCGGCCGGCGGGCTCGTCGCGACGCTGACGGCGACCTCACCCGCGAGACTCGGCCACCCCGACGGGGGACCGAAGCTCACCGGCACAAACCCGCTCGCGGTCGCGATCCCGTCGTCGGAGGGCGAGCCCCTCGTCAGCGACGTCTCGATGGGCCGCGTCACCTACGGCGAGGTGCTGGCCGGCGAGGCGAGCGACGACGACCTGGTGCCGTTCGGCGGCGAGCACGCGCACAAGGCCTTCGCGCTGGCCGTCGGCCTGCAGCTGCTCGTGGACTCGGTGGTCGGCGAGGCCGGCCATGGCGCGGTGCTGCTTGTCGCGCGGCCGGAGGCCGACCCACTGCCGGAACTACGAGCTCGGGCCGGCGGCCTGCGTCTGCCGGGCGATCGCTAGGAAATCGGGGTCGTCCTTCAGCGAGGCGAAGTCCTCGTCCTCGAGGGCGTACTTCGTCACGACGGCCTGGTCGAGCTCGGCGGCGCGCCTGAGGTTCGAGATCGCCTCGTCGCGGTTCCCGAGCCGAGCCTCGGCGCACGCGAGGTTGTAGTAGCCCTGCCACGCGTCCGGATAGGCCTCGAGCCCGGCCTCGAACTCGCGCCGCGCGCCCTGCTCGTCGCCCTTGTTCAGCAGCGACATGCCTGCGAACGTCCACTCCCAGCCGGACGGCTTGAAGGCTTCGCCCGGCTTCGCGCCGATGCCGAGCACAGTCGTCCCGGGCTCGGCCGCGACGGCGCCGCGCAGCGTCTCGGGCGGGCAGTGCACGAGCGAGCCGGCTGGCGCGTCGTGCTCCTCGCCGTCGAGCATGAAGGTCGCGCGGCCGGTGACGACCACGTAGAGCTCCTCGTGCCCGTTCTGCTGCTCGCGGTGCTCCTCGACGACGCGCTGGCCGGCCTCCTCGGCGGTGTAGGCGTTGACGCCGAAGGACTGGATGTCGAAGTGCCGGCGCACCGGCCGCCAGGTGAGGCCCTCCTGGCCCTCGATCGGGTAGCGCTCCAGGTCGTCGATGCGAGTGATGCTGCCGCTCACGTCTGCCTCCTCAGCTCCTCGAGCACAACCGGGTCGACGCGCTCGATTCCGTCAACGCGCTCCTCGAGGTTCTCCTTCCCGGCCCAGGCGTTGAAGGCGGGGTCGAGCTCGCCTTCGAACCCGAGCCGGGCCAGGCGCTCGCGCAACTCCTGGGCGATCGAGTCGTCGACGTCGAGCCACTCCTCCCGCGGCGTCTTGCCGAAGATCGCCTGGTGCAGGCCGTAGATGCGCCTGAGCTCGGCCAGCGGGCGCTCGTGCTCGTCCACGCGCAGGTCGACGATGCTGTCGTCGAGGCCCGCGTAGCCGCCGTCGCGTTCCACCACGAGTAGCGCCGCCGACTGCTGGCCGCGCCGGTCACCGCCCGCCGCCTGAGCCGCGTCGAGGCAGTCCATCAGCCGCTCGGCGAGCGGCGCGCCGGCCGTTCGCTCGAACGTCTCGGCGATCGCGTCGACCGTCTCCGCCGAGACGAGGATGTTCCCCTGCGCGGCGTAGCACGATCCAGTTCGGCCGCCCGCCCAGTCCATGCACTCCGAGCCGGTGAACGTCGCGCTGCCGCCCTGCCCGTCGACGATCCCGACCTGGCGGTGGTCGCGGCCGTCGTCTGCAGCGGTCAGCCGCTCGACAACCTCTTTGGCGCTCGCGCCCTCCCGCAGCAGCGCGAGCCCTTCGGGCCCGTAGCGCGGATTCGCGTACGCCTGCGTCGCGATCGCGCCCACCTGTGGCTGCGCCCAGGGAACGACCGAGCCGACGCCGAGGAACTTCGACTGGGTGGCCACGCCCCACTGTCCGGCCTCCAGGTCGCAGGCCGCGATCGAGTACGTTGCGACGACTGGCCTAGCCGTAGGTCAGCTCCGTCAGGTCGAGCTTCAGCAGCTCCGGGTCGCTGACCAGAACCGACGCAACCTCGGGGCGAGCCAGCGCCGCTTTGACCGCCTCGGCCGAATCGGCGCGAACGACCACGGCCGTTCCCTCCGCGTGCGCTGCCTTCAGCGCGGCTTCGTCCGAGACGTCGTCGAGTACGAGCGCGTCGTCGAGTTCGAGCTCGCCCTCCAAGACGATCTCCGGCACGCGACGGCCACTCGCGCCGAACCAGCGCTCTCTCAAACCGTGGTCGTCTCCCCGGGCTCCAGCACGAGCAGCTCCACGTCGGAGGGCATGTGCTCGCGTAGCTCGTCCGGCGTGCGGCCGACCAGCGGGAAGGTGCCGAAGTGGCAGGGGATGCAACGCTTCGTCCCCAGCAGCTCGAGTGCGATCCCCGCCTCGCGGGGGTCCATCGTGAAGTGGCCTCC
>JBIOZO010000171.1:0-9381 GCA_044871215.1 Gaiellaceae bacterium
CGGCAACCTGGGCGTTCTTGAGCGTCTCCTCGTCGTGGCCGACAGGCGACTCCATCGCGGCGGCCGCGACGACCTGCATCAGGTGGTTGACGACCACGTCGCGTAGCGCTCCGACCGGGTCGTAGAAGTGGCCGCGGTCCTCGACGCCGAAGTCCTCCGCCATCGTGATCTGCACCGACTCGACGTAGTTCCGGTTCCAGATCGGCTCGAGCATGGTGTTGGCGAACCGGAGATAGAGGATCTCCTCGAGCCCCATCTTTCCGAGGAAGTGATCGATTCGGTAGATCTGCGACTCGTCGAGGTACTGGTGCAGCTGGCCGGCGAGCTCGCGCGCGGACGCGAGGTCGTGGCCAAACGGCTTCTCCACCACAACCCGCGCCTTGTCGGCGAGGCCCGCCTCCGCAAGGCCCTTGACGACCGTGCCGAACAGAAACGGCGGGATCTCGAGGTAGAACACCGGGGTCTCGGCCCCGTCGATCGCCTCGGCCACGGCCTCGTAGGTCGCGGCGTCGGAGAAGTCGCCGGCGAGGTAGGAGAGCCGGTCGGCCAGGCGCTGGAAGACCTGCTCGTCGAGCTCTTCTCCCGTGCCCACGATCGAGTCGCGGGCTCGCTGCTTCAGCTGCTCGAGCGACCAGTCGTCGACCGCGACCCCGAGGATCGGGCAGTCGAGCAGGCCGCGCTTCTCGAGCCGGTAGAGCGAACGGAAGGTCATCACCTTTGCGAGGTCGCCGGTGATCCCGAACGCGACGAAGACGTCGGCCGGCTTCGGCCCGCCGCCTGCCATGCCCCGGTCAGCCTTGGGGGACGCCTCGGTGGTCGTCATGCTGCTCTCCTCTCTTCGGTCAGGTCTCGACCGTGATCCGCGCCGACCGCTGGTGCGTCAGCCCGGCTCCTGCCCAGTCCACGACGGCCTTGGCCCGGTCCTCGTTGGTCGGCAGCAGCGCGAGATGCACCGTGCCCCAGGCCATGGACGCCGTCTTACCCTTCATCGTCCTGCCGCCCAGCATCTGCACGACGGCCGAGCCCCGGCCGATCGCGGCCATCGTTCCCTTGTCGTGGTACTTGAACGGCTTGGTCGGCTTTCCGGCGATCCGGCTTGCGATTGTCTTGCCGGCGTGCTCGCCCGACTGCAGCGCGACCGAGCCCAGCTGCGGCAGCACCTGCTGCGTCTTTCCGTCGGTGATCGCCGCGACGTCGCCGACGGCGTAGACCTCCGGGTGTGACGGGATCCGCAGCTCGTCGTCGACGCCGATCCGGTTGCCGCGCTCCAGCTCGAGCCCGAACGACTGGACGAGCGCGTTGCCCTGCAAGCCGGCCCCCCAGACGAGCGTGTGCGCCTGGAGCTCCGTGCCGGACTTGAGCTTGACCCGCGTCGGCGCGATCGACTCGACGACGTCGCCGGTCCTGACCTCAACGCCGCGCTTCTCGAGCGCGTCGACCGTGTACTCCCGGATGTCCGGCTTGAACATCGGGAAGATCTCCGGGCCGGCCTCGACGAGCGTGATCTTCGCCGTCCCTTCTGGGACATCGGGGTAGTCCTTCGTGAAGACGCCGTTGTAGAGCTCGGCGAGCGCGCCGGCGGTCTCGACGCCCGTCGGCCCGCCGCCGACGACCACGACGTTCAGCGCGCCGTCGTCGACGAGCTCGCGCCTACGGTCGGCCTTCTCCCACGTGTCGAGCACGTGGTCCTTGAGCCGCACCGCGTCGGGCAGCGTGTAGAGCGGGAACGCGTGCTCGGCCGCGCCCTCGACGCCGAAGAAGTTGACCTCCGCGCCGAGGCCGAGCACGAGGTAGTCGTAGCCGAGCGGGTCGAGCTCGGCGAATTCCACCCGGCGCGCGTCGAGGTCGATCGCGGTCACCTCGTCCTGGTGGACGCGCACGTTGTCCTGCTTGTGAAAGAGGTCGCGGATCGGATGCCCCACGGCGGGCTGCTCGAGCAGGCCCGTCGCAACCTGGTAGAGCAGCGGCTGGAAGGTGTGGTAGTCGTGCTTGTCGACGACCACGATCTCGGCGTCGCTCTTTCTCAGCTTCTGCGCGGCTCCGATGCCGGCAAAGCCGCCACCGAGCACGAGAACGCGGGGGGTGTCGCCCATCGAGCAAACCACGCTAGGCGCGGCTCGCGGCCGCCGATCACCCCAGAAGGATGATCCGGGTCAAGCGACCGGATACGTCATGCGCCATTTCGGAAGCGGAAACCGTCGCGCCCACGTGCTGGACGCTCGCACGCTCGGCGACCCGTTGGATCACCCCAAGCGGACGATGCGACAGCGGGCTCGCGCCCGGACGCTCGTCGGGCACGTCGAGATGGCCGAAGCAGCGCATCCAGCGATCAGCATTCCGCTCGACACCACGGAGGAGTCGGTCGTCCCGGCACGCGCGCCGCTCGTCCTGCTCTCGCTCATCCTGGTCGCCGCCGTGGCGAACCTGAACCTGGCGGTCGCCAACGTCGCGCTGCCGGACATCGGGCTCCACTTCGGCGCGTCGCAGACCCAGCTCGACCTCGTGGCGGTCGGCTACTCGCTCGGGCTGGCGGCCTCGGTGCTCTACCTCGGGGCCCTGGGCGACCGCTATGGACGGAAGATGCTGCTGGTGCTCGGGGTCACCCTCTCGGTTCCCGCGTGCCTGCTGGCAGCGTGGGCTCCCAGTGTGGAGGTGCTCGTGCTGGCGCGGATCTTCGGCGGACTCGCGGCCGGGATGGCCTATCCGACGACTTTGGCGCTGATCACCGCGCTCTGGGCAGGCCCGCCGCGGACGAAGTCGATTGCGCTCTGGTCGGCGGGAGGCGGAGCGATCGCCGCGCTCGGGCCACTGGCCTCAGGCCTCGCGCTGGAGCACTTCTGGTGGGGCTCGGTGTTCCTGATCACGCTGCCGCTGGCGGTGGTCGCCTTGGCTATGGCGGTCAAGCTGGTGCCCAGCCACGTCAACGAGACGACCGAGGCGGTAGACAACCTCGGTGGAGTCCTCTCGGTGCTGCTCGTCGGCGCGCTCGTACTGGCGATCAACTTCGCGCCCGTCCCGAACAGGACGACGCTCGTGCTCGTCCTCGCCGGGATCGCGCTGGCGAGCCTGGTGGGCTTCTACCTCCGCCAGAAGCGTGCGGCAAATCCGCTCTATGACCTGCATGTCGCGTCGCGGCGAGTCTTCTGGGTGGCGGCAGTCGCCGGGATCATCGTCTTCGGCTCGTTGATGGCTGCGATGTTCGTCGGGCAGCAGTTCCTCCAGAACGTGCTCGGCTACTCGACGCTCGACGCGGGGCTCGCGATCCTGCCGGCGGCGCTGCTGATGGTCCTGGTCGCGCCCCGCTCGGCGAAGATCGTCGAGGCGCGCGGGGCGCGCTTCACCCTGCTCGCCGGCTACGTCTTCTGCCTGCTCGGCTTCCTCACGATGCTCTTGCTCTGGAAGGACGGGATCGCGTACTGGAAGGTCGCGCTCGGCTACGCCCTGATCGGCGTCGGGGTCGGGCTGGCCGGGACGCCGGCCTCCCATTCGCTGACCGGCTCGGTTCCGGTGCGGCGAGCCGGGATGGCTTCCGGCACAGCCGACCTGCAGCGCGACCTGGGCGGCGCGATCATGCAGTCGATCCTGGGCGCGCTCCTGACGGCGGGCTACGCCGCGGCCGCCAGTGCCGCGATCGCAGCCTCGAGCAAGTCGATCTCCGACAGCGTCCAGAACCAGCTGACAAAGTCGTTCGCCGGAGCCGAGGACATCGCCAAGCAGCACCCGCAGTACGCGGACCAGATCACCGCCGCTGCGAAGACGGCCTTCCTGCAAGGGGACCAGTGGGCGTACACCGCCGGGATCGTCGCGATCCTGCTCGGGGCCGCGATCGTCTTCTTCGGCTTTCCCAGGCGCGAGGAAGAAGAGCGGCTGCTCGCCGCCTACCGCGCCGAGGATGGCGCCTAGACCCTGGACGGAACGGCCGGCTCGAACCGGTGCAGCTCGTCGTCGCCCGGCTGGATCACGCCGTACGACGACTCCGGCACCTCGTTCCAGACGCCCGGCAGGTCGCCGAGGGGCTCCGACACGACAAGCCTGGACTCGTCGTCCAGGTTGTGGATCTCCTCGTTGTCCGGGTAGAGCTCGCGCAGGGTGCGCAGGTCGGTGCTGAAGAAGAGCGACCGCGACTCGCCCTTGCTCGAGTAGCGAAACGCCCAGATGCACTCACCGTCGGTGGTTGCGATCGTGCCCTGGAACGGGAACTCGACCCCGTGCTCGTGGCCGGTCGCCTCGACCAGCCCGATCGTCCGCGCGACCGCGTGGGCCGGGTCGTCCTCGAGGCCGAAGGTCAGCGCGAGGAAGAACATCAGCTCGGTGTCGGTGGTGCCCTCCATCTCGGGGAAGAGCGAAGGGTCGACAGCGAGCACGAGGTCGCGCTTGATCTCGTGGAAGCCGTCGACGAACCCGTTGTGCATGAAGAGCCACTTGCCGTGGCGGAAGGGGTGACAGTTCGTCTGCTGCACCGGCGACCCGGTCGAGGCTCGGATGTGCGCGAAGACGAGCGGCGAGACGATGTGTCCGGACAGCTCGCGCAGGTTGCGGTCGTTCCAGGCCGGCTCGATGCTGCGAAAGACGCCCGGCGTCGCCTGCTCGCCGTACCAGCCGAGGCCGAAGCCGTCGCCGTTCGTCTCCTCGGCGCCCAGCCGCGAGTGGAGGCTCTGGACGATGAGCGAGTTCTGCCGGTTGTAGAGCAGCTCCTCCACGAGCACCGGCGAACCGGAATATGCGAGCCAGCGACAGATTCCGCCATCGTCGTCGCGCGGCAAAGGCGCGGCCTCATCCCGTTCGGACGATGCCGCGAAACGGGTCACGCGCGAGGTTGGACGCGGCAATGACCGCGACCGAGGAGAGGCGCAGTGCTCGCGATTCTCGCTAAGACCGACTACCCGTTCCTGGACATCATGTGGACGATGTTCATCTTCTTTGCCTGGGTCATCTGGATCTGGCTCCTGATCATGGTGCTGGCAGACAACTTCGCCCGGCGGGACCAGACCGGTTGGGCCAAGGCCGGCTGGACGCTGCTCGTCATCTTCCTGCCCCTGATCGGCGTGCTCGCCTACATGGTCGTGCGCCCGCCCGAGGACAAGACGGTGATGACGCGCAGCCCCACGTAAGTGGCTGACGCCGGCGGATGAACGCCTCGCACACGGCAGTCGCAGCAGAACCGCCCACCCGGCGACCGCACCTCGGGCGCCTGCTGATCTGGGCGATCGCGATCGTCGTGATCGCGGCCGCCGCAGACCTGCTCGGCTGGGACATCCGCAGCTGGTTCTCGAACCTCTGGGACACGATCACCGAGATCTCGGCGGGCTACCTCGTCCTCGGGGTGGCGCTGAAGACGGTGCAGACGACGCTGACCGCGTACGCGTGGTACGCGATCCTCCGCTACGCCTACCCGACGACGAGCTTCAAGGTCGTGCTCGCCTGTTACGCCACCTCGGTGGCGCTGAACGGGTTCCTGCCGGCGAACATCGGCACCTTCGTGATGCTGCTGATGTTCACGACGATCATCGCCGGGGCGACCTTCTCGGGCGTGCTCGGCGCCTACGTGGTGGAGAAGATCTTCTTCACGCTGATCGGCGCCTTCACGTACCTGTATCTCTTCCTCTCGGTCTCGGGCTCGTTCGACAAGAAGTTCGCGTTCGTGCACGAGCGACCGTGGGCGACCGCGATCCTGGTGGTGGGCGGGATCTTCCTGATCTACCTGTTGATCCGCGCCTTCTGGCCCAAGATCTCGAAGTGGTGGGAGGACGCCAAGGAGGGCGGCGCGATCCTCGCGAAGCCGCGCACGTACCTGCTCCGCGTCTTCGTCCCGTCCCTGCTCGGGTGGATCGCGAGCCTCGGCGTGATGGCGGCGTTCCTGGCGGCGTATGCGATCCCGGTCAGCTTCAACACGCTGATGCGGATCGCAGGCGGCAACTCGATCGCGAACGTCACCTCGGTCACGCCGGGTGGCGCCGGGGTCAACCAGGCGTTCAACGTCGCCTCGCTGAAGGGCATCACGGACCCGACCACCGCCACCGCCTACTCGGTCGCCCAGCAGCTGGTCACGACCGCGTGGAACATCCTGTTCGCGATCCTGCTCGTGATCTGGGTTTTCGGGTGGAGCGGTGGAAAAGCCCTGGTGGAGAGCTCCTACGCCGACGCGAAGGAGAAGGCGGCCGAGCAGAAGGCCGCGCGCGCCGAGCGCAAAGAGGCCAAGCGCGCCAGTGCATAGCTAGTGGGCTGGATCGACGCCGAGCTGGCGCTGACCGCGCTCGCGGCCATGCTCTCGCCGACGACGCTCACCTTCTCGGTGCTCGTGCTCGTCCTGGGCGACCGGCCGCTGCGCACAGGGCTCTGGTTCTACGTGGGCGCGCTGGGCGCGACGCTTGGGATCGGCGTCGTCGCCGCCTTCGTGCTCGGTGACGCGGCGGCTTCGAGCACGCCGAGCACGCCGAAGACCTGGGTCGCGGTGCTGGACCTCGTGCTCGCCATCGGCCTGCTGGCCTTCGTCGTCGTGGTGCTGCGGCGGCCGCCGAACGTCCGGAGGACCGAGAGCATGCTCGCCCAGATGGAGAAGGTCGCTTCGTCCCCCGTAGTCGCGATCGTCGGCGCCGGCGCGGCCCTCGCCAACCCCGGCGCCTTCATCCCGATCGCGCTGAAGGACATCTCCGAGCTCGACCCTTCCGCCGCGGAGTACGTCATCAGCTGGGTGTTCTTCTCGCTCGTCTCGCTCCTGCCGCTGGCGGTTGCGCTGCTGCTGCTCGCGCTCGCTCCGGCATGGACGAGGCGCGTCCTCGGCGCCGTCCGCGGCTGGCTCGAGCGCAACGCGCGCAACGTCGCGGCGGTGCTCGTCGTCCTGATCGCCCTCTCGCTCCTGCGCAACGGGATCGCCGGCCTCACCGCGTAGATTCGTCCTTTGAGGGTGATACACCGCGAGCCCGAAGCTGCAAGGGTTAGGAGCGTGAAACTGGCGTTCATCCCGCTTGCTGCGATCGTGGTCGTCCTCGCGGCGGGCTGCGGCGGAGGCGGCTCTTCCTCGGGGAGCAGCTCCTCGCCGTCGCCGAAGGACTGGGCAAACAACCTGTGCAGCGCGATCTCGACCTGGTCGGACTCGGTAAAGACATCGGGTCAGACGCTTCAGAGCGGCAAGGTCACGAAGGACAACCTCAAGCAGACCACCGACGACATCAAAAGCGCCACCCACCAGCTGGCCGAGGATCTGAAGGGTCTGGGCAAGCCGGACACCGACGCAGGCAAGGACGCGAAGGACGAGATGGACAAGCTCTCGACGCAGATCGACGGCGACGTCCAGGACATGCAGAAGGCGGTCGACGACGCCGGCTCGAGCGCCGGCGGTGCCGTCGCGGCCGCTTCCAGCATCGCCTCGACGCTCTCGAAGATGGGCACGCAGATCGGCACGGCGGCGTCGCAGCTCCAGTCGCTCGACGCGAAGGGCGAGCTCGAGCAGGGCTTCAAGGACGCGCCCGCCTGTAAGAGCCTGACCAGCTGAGGCTTAGTTCTTCGCGCGCGCGCTGCCGCGCATCCGAGAGACGAGCACGGCGATCACGGTCACGAGGTAGAGCTGGCCGAACAGCGCTTCGACGATCGCGAGCGTCCGGCCGAGCTCGTGTGCCGGCGTGTAGTCGCCGTAGCCGAGCGTCGCAAGCGTGACGAAGCTGAAGTAGAGGCGCAGCGAGCGTGACCCGTCCGTGCCCTGGGCAAAGAAGTCGCCCGAGCTGACCACCGCGATCACGCCGTAGATGAAGACGAACAGCAACCCGATCAGGACGTAGACGCAAACGGCGCCCGTGACCGCCTTCACGTTCGCCTCTCCCTGGTCGACGATCCCCAGCGCGACCGTGGCGATCGTGGCCACCGTCAGCACGCCGGCGAGGATCAGCACGGTGGCCTCGAAGAACGTGCCGCCGAACACCAAGAGCGCGACGGCCGAGGCGGTCGCGAACGCCACCAGGCCGATGCTGACCTTCGAGTCTGCCTGTGCGATGCCCGATGTCCAGAGGGCGACCACGAGCGTCAGGCTCTGGAGCAGCACGAGCGTGCTGTCGGCCCACGGGCTGTTCGGCGCGACCGACGTGAAGACGAACACGACGATGATCAGCCCCAGCACGAGCCCGTAGCTGTGGGCCGCGCGTAGGCGCGCGACGCGCGCGCCGCGGGTACGTGAATCGGCGATCAAGACGTCGCCGTCGTCTCGAGGGGTCTGGCCTGGGCTGCAGGCGATCCGTTCAGCTGCCGGCGCCAGCCCGACAGGACGGCGTGCACCCCGGCGGCGCCGATGATCGGCTCCTCGGGCAACGGTAGCTCCACCGGCGCGAGCAGGAACGGCTGCGTCTGAGCGCCGCCGATGCCGCCGTGGAAGGAGATCAGCTCCTCGAAGGCGCAGCCCTCGTCCAGCTCGGGGTCGTAGAAGCTGCCGACCATGATGTCCGCCACGTGCTCGAAGCCGTCGGTGCGCAGGAGGTGCTGCGGCGCGGTCGGCGAGAACGCCGCGACCGGGTCCTCGCCCTCGATGCGCCCGTCAGCGAGGTGGCGCGTACCGCGTGGCCCGAGCGCCAGGGGGCCGTCACGCTCGGACCGGACGAGCAGCCAGCCCACGTGGGGGTGCTCGCGCAACGCCGGCAGCAGGCGCGGGTGCCGCTCGTCGATCTCTTCGCGCGTGAGGCGGCGCCGCTCCTCCATCAGGTAGACAAGCCCGAGGTTGCCCGACCCGAGCACGACCACGTCGCGGTCCGAGACGTCGTTCTTCGGCCGCTTGCGCTTCTGCGTGCTGCCCGTCGCCTCACCGATCGCGTTCCCGACGCTCGCGTGGTTCTCGTCGCCGTCGGCGAGCGTCGCGACGTCGGCTTGCCGTTCGAGCGACCTCGCGACGAGCTCGTCGAGCCCGTACCCGTTGCGCTGCTTGAAGGTCGCGCCCTGGGTCTGGCCGTGATCGGAGAGGACGACCAGCTCGTAGGGGCGGGCGGCGTAGGCCCTCGCCCGCTCGATCCGCCCGAACTGCTGGTCGAGCTTGCGCAGCGCCTCGAGCGTGTCCGCGCGTTCGAGCCCCGAGTGGTGGGCGACCTCGTCGTAGCTCGAGAAGGTGGCGTAGATCGCGGGCCGCCCCTTCATCATGTCGGTGAGGACGCTGTAGACGATCAGGTCGCGGACGACCACGCAGAGCGTCGCGCGCAGGAACGGGTAGATGCCGCCGCGATGACCGCGCGGGCGCACGTCGCGGCGCTTCGCCCGGCCGGCCGCCGACCACTCGAGCAGCACCTCCCAGAAGAACAGCACGAGCACGGTGACCACGTTGAAGCCGTTGGCGAAGAAACTGCGGTACCCCGGGTTCGCGCGCTTCTCGGCGTCCATCCGGCTGACTGTCAGGATCACGTGGTCGGC
>JBIOZO010000172.1:0-7142 GCA_044871215.1 Gaiellaceae bacterium
ACGGCGAGCGCCACGCCGAGCGTCAGTGCAATAACGGCCGAGATGCAGGCGAAACGGATCACGGGGCTGCTTCCTAGCAGCCCCGATTGCCCTGGCGCAACTACGCCCAGGTCGTCGGCACGTCGCCCCCGCCCTCTTCGGCGAGCCGAGGGCCGAAGCGCACGAGCGTCGGAAAATGCGAGGCGATCCTGCCGGCGACGAGGGACTCGCCCTGGCCGAACGAGGTCGCGCCTTCGAGCAACGGGCGCGGCGCGTACGACAGGGTTCGCGCTACCCAGTCGAGGTCACCCGTGGAGGCCATCCGCATCAGGACGAGGTTGTCGCACTGCGAGACCACGAGCTCGTTCACCCGCTGGGGCCGCTGCGTCGAGACCAGCAGGTAGAGCCCGAACTTCCGCCCCTCGGCGGCAATGCGGGCGGCGTGCTCGGTGGCGAGCTCCGCCACCGGGTCGGTCGGCTCGCGCGGGCAGACGTTGTGGGCCTCGTCGATCACGATCAGGATCGGCTCGCGCTCGGCCCGGCGGCGCCAAAGCGCGGCGAGCACGCTCTCGCCCGCGATCGCCTTCTCGCCGGGTGTCGCGAGCGACCCGAGGTCGACCACGACGGCACGCGGGCCGCCGGCCGCGACGAGGTCCTGCACGGAGCCGGCGTCGCCGGTCGACCAGACCGGCCAGCGGTAGACGCCGAGGTTCCTGAGCCTCGCTCCGAGGCTGTGCTGCTCCGGGCGCTCCGACTGCAGGAGCTTCTGCGCCAGCGCCTCGGTACTGTCGGAGGATCGCTCCAGGCCGGAGTCGAGCAGGTCGACGAGCGTGCCGTACTCCTCGGCGTCGGCAATCGGGTCGAGCCGCAACACCGCCGCCTGTTCGTCGGGCGAGCAGTCGACGAAGCGAACGTGAAGACGATCCGTGCCCTGCGCGTCGCCGCGCCGCACAGCCAGGCCCTCGGTGGCCGCCCGGTAGCGCGACGCGACCCCGTCGTCCACGCCCTCGAGCACCGAGTCGAGCCGGACGAAGTCGGAGTTCGGGTCGAGCACGACGATCCGCAGCGACGTCTCGAGCAACAGCCGCTCGAGCACCGTGCCCAGCGCGTAGGTCTTCCCCGAGCCCGACTGGCCGCAGAAGAACGTGTGCCGGTCGAAGCCGGTGCCGTCGAGCGCGTACCGCAAGCCCGGTTGAAGCACGAGCGCTCCGACATCGAGCGCCGCTCGCTTCGGGCGGACCGTCTCGAGCCACCCGGCGACGCGGTCCTGCGAAGCCGCCTCGATCGGGAGGTCGTGGAACGGGGAAGCCCCTACCTCCAGCAATACGCCCGAGCCGCGTGCCTGACCCTCTTCGGCCGCCTCCACCTGATGCACCTGGCCGAGATGGTCGCCGCAGAGGGCGTAGCCACCGGGCCGGAGCTCGAGGCCCTCGATCGGGGTTGCGAACGTGAAGTGCCGGCCGTCGACGGAGGAGGCGGTCATCGGCTCGACACTAACGCCGCACCGTAGAGTCGCGCCGTGGAGACCGCGACGCAGGCGCTGCACCGGCTGACCTCGTACGAGCCGGGCCGGGATTGGGACGAGCCGGTCGACGATCCACGCGTGCTGCAGGACATCGAGACGAACGACATCGAGCGGCTGCCGTGGTTCTACAAACGCTACGCCGGGTCGCTGCCGCGCGTCGAGCTGCCGCGCGAGCTCCCCTCGACGACGTCACCCGCGGTGGCCGTGCTCGCCGGGACCGCCGACGTCCAGCGGGGAGCGCTCGACCTCTCGCAGCTCTCCCGGCTGCTGCACCTCGCGGCCGGCATCGTGAGGACGACGGAGCGACCGTACGGGACCTGGCTCTTCCGCGCCGCCGGCTCGGCCGGCGGCCGCTTCCCGCTCGAGCTCTACGTCGCCGTGCCCGAGGGCGGCGAGCTCCCGGCGGGCGTGCACTGGTACGACCCCGAGGCGCACGCCCTCGTGCTCGTCGGGCCTCCCCCGCGCGGCGCGGTCCCGACGCTCGTCGTCACCGGCGTGCCGTGGCGCACCGGCTGGCGCTACCGAGAACGCGGCTACCGCCACACGTACTGGGACGCGGGCACGATGCTCGCGCAGCTGCTGGCCGCCGCAGACTCGGCGGGCCTCGACCCGGCGCTCTACACGCGGTTCCCGGACGCCGCGGCCACGGAGCTCGTCGGTGCCGACGGGGTGCACGAGTGGCCCGTTGCGGTCGCCTCGCTCGGCGACGAGCCGTCGCTGGAGGCGACCGGTGAAGCCGCCCGCGGCGAGGTCGACGCGGCGCCCGTCGAGTTTCCGCTCGCCACCGAGGCGCAGCGGGCAGGCGACGGCGACACGCTGGGTGAGCCCTGGCAGCGCGGCGCGCCCGTCCAGGTGCCCGAGCTCGGCTCCAAGCCGATCGAGGAGGTCGTGCTCTCGCGCAGCTCGCAGCGGCGGATGGATCCGACCAAGAGTCTCTCCGAGACCATCGCGCGCACCGCGCTTGCGGTCGCGTTGCGCGGCATCGAGCTCCCCCACTTCGTCGTCGTGCACGCCGTCGACGGCCTCGAGCCGGGCGTCTACCGCTGCCCCGACCTGCGCGCTCCGGTCCGCCGCGGCGAGCTTCGCCGCGAGCTCTACCGCGTCGCGCTCGACCAGGGCCTCCCGCGGGACGCGGCCTTCGTCGTGATCGGCGCTGCCGCGGTGAGCGCGCTCGACGACCGCGAGTACCGCGAGGCCAACCTCGCCGCCGGGCTCGTCGAGGGCCGGCTGCACCTGGCCGCCTATGCGCTCGGCGCCGGCGCCTCCGGGATGACCTTTCTCGACAGCGAGATTCCGGGCCTGGTCGGCGAGCCGCTCGAGGGCCTGCTCTTCACCTGCGTGGGCGTGCCCGAGTACCGCCCGAAGGCCGGCGGCCTTCCCGGCGAGCCGAGCGAGATCCGCATGGTCACGCCGCGCGTCGACGACGAGTAGCTCGTGCCGTCTCGATGACCCGCCTCCGCCTCGTGCCGCTGCTGCTCCTCGCCGTCGCCGCGCTCGGTGCCTGCGCGACGGCCCGAGCGAGCGCTGGCGACGAGCAGGCGCTGGCGGAGAGGTACGCGCCGGTCGTCAGGCTCGTCGAGCAGCCGGACGAGTGCGGCCCCGGCGAGCCGTACCAGCCGATCGACGTCGACGCGCTCTTCGATCAGCCGACCGTCGCCCTGCGCGGGCCGTGGAGCTCGGCCGGCGTCGTCAAGATCGCGCCGGACGCGCGCGACCTCACCGGTGCGCTCTACGACTACCACCTCGACTTCCCCGGGGACGCGCTCTCTCCGGGCTGCGGCTACGAGCAGTGGGCGCGCCTCATCACCGCAGGGCACCGGCCGACGGCCTACGCGCACGTCGCGACCGAGTCCGGCCACCCCGGACAACTCGCCCTGCAGTACTGGTTCTTCTACGTCTACAACGACTGGAACAACCTGCACGAAGGCGACTGGGAGATGATCCAGCTCGACTTCGACGCCGCGACGGCAGCCGAGGCGCTCGTGCAGCAGCCGACCTCCGTCGGCTACAGCCAGCACGAGGGCGCCGAGCAGGCGACGTGGGGCGACGAGAAGCTCCACCTCGTCGACGGCACCCATCCGGTCGTCTACCCGGCGGCCGGCTCACACGCGAACTTCTACGGCGACGGCCTCTTTCTCGGGAGCTCGGCCGAGCAGGGCGTCGGCTGCGACAACACGAACGGTCCGCACGACGAGCTCCGCCCGGCGGTCGCGACGATCCCGAGCGATCCGGCCGCGGCTCGCGCCGAGTTCCCGTGGATCGACTACCAGGGCCGGTGGGGCGAGCTCCAGCCGGCGTTCTTCAACGGGCCCACGGGCCCGAACCTGAAGACCCAGTGGACGGAGCCGATCACATGGTCGGACGGCTGGCGCGACCTGAGCTTCACCGTCCCCGCCGCGAGCGCGTTCGGGACCGCGGCCACCGACTTCTTCTGCCGCGCGATCGGCAGCGGCTCGCGGGCGCTCGTGCAGCTCGTCCACCGGCCGCTGCAATTCACCCTGCTGCTGGTCGTGCTCGCGCTGCTGCTGCTCTACGCCCTCTCGCGGACCTCGTGGCGGCCCGTCGCGCCGCTGCGCCTCGCGCGCCGGCGTGCGTGGGGCCAGACGCTCGCGGCGGCCGGCCGCGTGTATCTCTCGAAACCGGGGTTGATGCTCGGGATCGGCGTGCTGTTCATCCCGATCGCGTTGCTGACCGCGCTCTTGCAGGCGTTCGTCCTGAAGGGCAGCGAGGTACTCGGCGTGGAGGACGGCAGCGGTACGGGCGGCTTGCTCGGCTTCTTCGTGCTGGCAATCGGCACGACCCTGACGCTTCTCGGCCTCGGCCTCGCCCAGGCCGCGACTGCGCGCGCGCTCGTCGAGCTCGACCGCGGGCGCCCCGTCGGGCCGCTGCGCGCGTACCTGCTCGCCGCCGACAGCATCCGTCCGCTGCTCGGCGCGCTCCTGATCGCGACGACCGTGGTCTCGCTGCTCGTCAGCTCGATCTACCTGATCCCGGCCGCCGTCTGGCTGGCCGGCCGGTGGGCGCTGATCGCGCCGAGCGTCGAGCTCGAACGCCTCGACGCGCTGGCGGGCCTACGCCGCAGCCGGCTGCTAGTCCGCGGCGCCTGGCTGAAGGTCGCGTCGCTGATCGTGGTCGGAGCCGCGTTCTCCTTCGCGCTCGGCCCGATCGTCGGCGCGCTGCTGATCCTCGCGACGAGCGCGCCGTTCTGGCTCGTCAACGTGATCGCCGGCCTGATCTACACGGTGACGATGCCGCTCGTCGCGGTCACCACCACGTACGTCTACTTCGACCGGCGAGTCACGGACGAGCTCGTCGAGCCTGTCGGAGCCGAGCTGCCCGCGGAGATCGAGCTCGCGGGCTGAACGCTATTCGGCGGCCGACTGCTCGCGACGGCGCCCGAAGAGCTTCCTGCGGCTCGTCTTCTCGGGCTTGACGAGCGGCGTGCCCACGCTCGTGGTGAGGGTCTTCTGCGCCTTCGCCTGCGTGGCGCGATCTTCCTCGCGGCTCTTGTCCGTGCTCATCCCTGCTCCTCTCGATCCGGAAGGCTCGAAGCAAGCGTTCCTGGTGCACCCAGGCCAATGTGACAGTCGGAGAGGGTTCGAGCCTCAGCGGCTTCGGCGCTAAGCCCACGCGCCTGACCATCCTAGCCCCGATCTCGCCGGCCCGCGGCTACGCGCGTGGAAGCACGTAGAACGCGACGGCCACGTATTCGCAAGCCGCCGCGGCGACTGTGAGCACGTGGAAGAACTCGTGGTAGCCGAAGATCCGCGGGAACGGGTTCGGCCGCCGGCGCGCGTAGATGATCGCCCCCGTGCTGTAGAGGATCCCGGTGGCGACGACGAGCACGATGGCAGCCGCCGGCAGCTTCAGCAGCTGCGAGAAGGCGACCGCGCCGACCCAGCCGAGGGCGAGGCCGATCGCAGCCGAGAGCCACTTCGGCGCCTGCACCCAGAAGAGCTTGAGCAGGATCGCCGCAAGGGCGCCGCCCCAGACGATCGCGAGCACCGGGATCGCCCAGCCCTTCGACATCACGATCAATCCGAAGGGCGCGTAGCTGCCCGCGATCAGCAGGTAGACGCCGGCGTGGTCGACCCGCGCGAGCCACGCGCGCGCACGCGGACGCCACGTCGGGCGGTGGTAGACAGCGCTGGCGCCGAAGCAGACGGCCACACACGCGGCGAAGATCGCCGCTGCGACCCGGGCCCTTCCCGGATCGGCGGTGACGATCAGGGTCACGCCCGTAGCGGCTGCCAGGTAGAAGCCGATCTCGTGGAAGACCCCGCGTAACTTCGGCTTCACCAGCACCGGTGCTGCTTCCACCGGCCCATCGTACGCCTGGCCCCGGCGCGCGCCTAGCGGGCGCTTTCCCCTATCGGAGCGGCCAGCGATTGTTGAACGGGTTCAGTCGGCTGGGTCTCGATCACGTCCTCCCGCCGCGGGGCGGCCAGCGCAACGATCGCGCTTGCGCCGAAAAGGACACATGCACCGACGAGCAACGAGGTCGACAGGCCGCTCACGAATGCCTCCTCGGCCCTGGCGAGGAGCGCTGCCCCGGACGCGCCGGCGCCGTCGGCGACTTGCGCTGCGGCCGCGATCGAGCTCTTCGCCGCGTCGGATGCAGGCGGCGGGAGCCCCACGGTGGCCGACGCGACGTCGTGTCGGTAGCCGCTGTTGAGAACGCTGCCGAGAACGGCGATGCCCAGTGCGCCGCCGACCTCGCGGGCAAGATCGTTCACCGCCGAGGCGATGCCCTGGCGGTGCCCCGGAAGCGAGGAGACGATCGCCGTCGTGGCGGGCGCGGTCGCGAGCGCCATCCCGATGCCCGTCAACACCGCCCCAGCACCGAAGCGCCAGTAGGACGAATCCACATCGAGGGTCGTGAAGACGAGAAAGCCCACCCCCATCAGCGTGAGACCGACGCCGCCGGTGACGCGCACTCCGAGACGGCGCGCGAGCTTCGGAGCCCGCGGCGAGATCGCCATCAGCATCACCGCCATCGGGAGGATCGCGAGGCCCGCCTCGAGCGGCGAGTAGCCGAGCACGAACTGGAGGTACTGGAGGGCGATGAAGAGAAAGCCGAACTGCGCGAAGAACTGGAGCGTCAACGACAGCGAGCCGACGCCGAACCCGCGGCGCGCGAAGAGACGCGGATCGAGCATCGGCTCGCGGCGCGCCAGCTCGAACAGGACGAACGCGACCAGGAGCGCCGTCCCAACCCCGAAGCCCAGGACCGTCACCGGGTCGACCCAGCCCCGTTGTGGCGCCTCGATGACTGCGTACACGAGCCCGAACAGGCCAAGGGACGATAGGAGCGCGCCGACCGGGTCGAGTCGCACGCGGTGCGAGCTCCGTGAGGTCGGCACGATCGGGATCGCGGCCGCGAAGGCAAGAGCTGCCAGAACGACGTTGATCGCGAAGACCGCCGGCCAGGAGAACCATTCGAGGATCGCCCCGGAGAGCAGCAGGCCGATGACCGCGCCGCCGCCGGCGACGCCGGCCCAGATTCCCACCGCGCGACCGCGCTCCTCGGGCGGGAAGATGTTCGTGATGATCGAGAGCGTCGTCGGCATGACGAGCGCCGCGCCGACGCCGATCACAGCCCGAAGCCCGATCAACGTCCCCGGTTCGTCGACGAAGA
>JBIOZO010000173.1:0-4542 GCA_044871215.1 Gaiellaceae bacterium
GCAGCAGCGTGATCGGGTCGCGCGTCTCCTGCAGCTCGCGCAGCTGCTCCTTGTCGCGGTAGACCTGCGGGTCGCCGACGTAGTGGCCGACGAGGCGCTCGGTCTGGACGTGCAGGAAGACCGGGCCTTTGCCGTCGCGGGCGTGCTTGATGGCGCGCGAGGCGGTGCGGTGCACCTCCTCGACGTCCTGGCCGTCGGCCTTCATCACCTTCATCCCGAAGGCCTTGGCGCGCTCGCTGAGGTCTCGGATCGGCGAGTGCTGGCTCTCCGGCGTCGACTCGGCCCAACGGTTGTCCTCGAGCACGAAGACGGCAGGGACCTGCCAGAGCTGTGCGAGGTTGAGCGACTCGTGGAAGGTGCCGATGTTGGTCGCCCCGTCGCCGAAGAACGCGATCGCCACCCGCGCCTCGCCGCGCAGCTTGAAGGCAAGCGCGGCACCCGTGATCGCGGGGAGACCGCCGCCGACGACGGCGTTCGCGCCCAGGTTGCCGCGCTCGACGTCGTAGAGGTGCATCGAGCCCCCGTAGCCGTGCGAGCAGCCCTCCAGCTTCCCGTAGAGCTCCGCCATGACCGCGTTCGGGTGCGTCCCGCGCGCGAGCGTGTGCCCGTGCGCGCGATGGGTCGATGCGAAGACGTCGCCGTCGTCCATTGCGTGGCAGACGCCAACCGCGACCGCCTCCTGGCCGATCGCGACGTGCAGGAAGCCGGGCAGCTCGCCGGCGCGGAAGCGCTCCTCGACCTTCTCCTCGAAGCGCCTGATCAGGAGCATCTCGCGCAAGAATTCCCGCAGGCGCTCCTCCGAAAGACCCCGTTTCGTCTCGACCTTCGCCATTTGCATTGAGTTTATGCTCAGGCCGATGGCGCTCGTCGACCAGTGGAAGGTGATCCAGAGCAACCTCCCGGAGGGCTGGAGCGGCGCCCAGCTGCGGCTCACCATGGAGGACGAACCGGGCCGCGCGGCAGCGATGCTCGCGCCTGCCGGCGCGGGCCGTCACGGCAACGTAATCACGTTCTCCGTGGCGCGCGGAGGCACGGGCTCGTCGCCCGACCTCGTCACCAGGTTGCTGCGCAGGCTGGACGCGGAGCGCCTCGACGGCAGGCTCGCGCTCGCCGCGCCGGCCGAGACCGTCGCGCAGGCCGGAGTACGGTCGCGCCGGCCGCCGCTCGCGGAGCAGTGGCAAGAGGCCCTTGCCGCCCTGCCGCCGGACTGGAGCGACATCTATGCCGAGGTCGAGCTCGACTCGAGCGACTACCTCGAGCGCGGTGCGCTCCTGCTCGCGCCGGTCAACCCGGCCCGCGTGCCCGGCCGGATGGCCTACCGCTTCCGCATCGCGCACAGCTTCGGGTACGGCGCGTCGGGCGAGATGGCCAAGCGCTGCTTCGAGCGCCTTGACGGCGAGCGCATCAGCGGGCTCTTCAGCGTGCTGCGCGCGCTCTCCGACACGAAGCCGGTCTACACGCAGGGCCCCGTGTGGTACGTCGGCGGCCGCGCCGTCTGATGGCCGACCCCGTTTCCTGGTATCTGATCGAGCAGGGCTGGGACGTCGTCGGGAGCGACGGCGAGGAGCTCGGCAAGATCGAGGAGTCGGTCGGCGATTCGACGCGCGACATCTTCGACGGGCTCACGGTCGGGACGGGGCTGCTCAGCAAGCCCCGGTACGTGCCCGCCGAGCTGGTGGGCGAGATCGTCGAGGGCCGCGTGACGCTCACGATCGACAAGGATCGCTTCGAGGGCCTGGACGAGTACCAGGAGCCGCCTGCGACCGAGCAGGTCCAGCCCTAGGCGATCGCCGCGCCGAGCTCGCGGGCGACGCGCTTGGCGTCCGCGGGTCCGGCCGTGATCACGAGGCACGTGTCGTCGCCGGCGAGCGTGCCGACGATCTTCGGATGCTCGAGCCGGTCTAGCGCGCGGGCGATCGCAGGCGCCGAGCCGAGCTCGGACTGGACGACGACGATGTTCTGAGCCGCCGTGGCGCTGATCCCGAACTGCCCGAGCACCGCGTCCAGCGACTCCCGCGGATCGCGCCGCGAGCCCCGTTCGGGCACCACGTAGCGCGGCCGCCCCAGAGCGTCACTCGTCTTCTCCAGCCGCAGCTCCCGGATGTCGCGCGAGACGGTGGCCTGGGTGACCGGACACCCCGCTTTGGCCAGCGCTTCGGCGAGCTCCGACTGGCTACCGATGCGCCTTCGCGTGACGACGCTGGCAATCAAACGCTGCCGGTCGGACTTGCCAAGGGCGGCAGAGGTAGGAGTTCTCTCGCGCATCCCAGGCAGTGTTCAGGACGACCGCGCCGGCAAAGCCGACACGGCCTCTTTTGCCGGCGTCGCAAGCGAACGCCTCAGGAGCGGCCGCGTTTCCCGTTCCACGGGGTTACAGTAGCCCTCAGGTTTGGCCGAGTCATCGTCAGGCAACGAACCGGGCATGCTGCGGAAGCTGCTCTGGACCGGTCTCTACGCGGGTCTCGCCGCCGGCGCCACGATGGTCGCCCGCCGCGCCGCGTCCGGGATCTGGCACGCCGCCACCGGCGAGGCGCCCCCGGTGAAGAAGTGACCAAGGGCGACCTCCTCGTCGAGCGCGGCGCCGACCGGCTGCAGGAGCTGGCCGACCGGGCCGCCGCGCGCGGAGACGGCGTCGGCGAATGGCTCTCCGAGGAGCTGCGCACCGACGCAGCCTTCCTGCGCAAGCTGAAGCCCAGCCTCGTGAAGGCCCGCGCCAAGGGCACCGCGCCGACGAACCAGGAGCCCGACGCGCCGCCGCCGGCATCGCCGACGGGCCCGGAGCTCGGCTCGCGGCCGAAGCCCAAGAACAAGAAGAAGCGCAAGGGCGGCAAGAGCGGCCCCTCGCCCGTGCTCGTCGTGGGCGCTGCCCTCGTCGCCGGGATCGTGCTCGCCAAGATCGTCGACTGGAGAGGCCATGCACACCCACGAGACTGAGCACGACGCGCCGGGCCTCGGCGCGACGGTCAAGAGCGTCTCCGAGCACGCCAGCTCGCTCGTCCGGCTCGAGCTCGAGCTCGCGGCCCTCGAGCTCAAGCGCAAGGTCGCCTCGCTCGGGATCGGGATCGGGCTCGCGCTCGGAGCGGCCGTCCTGCTCGTCTTCGCACTCGGGTTCGGCCTGGCGACCATCGCCGCCGGGATCGCGACGGCGCTCGACTGGTGGCTCTCGCTGCTGATCGTGACGGTCGGCCTGTTGCTCGTCGCCGGCCTGCTGGGCATGCTCGGCCTACGCAAGATCCAGAAGGGCACGCCGCCGGTGCCCGAGCAGGCGCTGCAGGAGGCGAAGAAGACGTCCGAGGCGTTGAAGGCGAATGGCCACCGCTAACGGGCGCACACCGGAGCAGGTCCGCCGCGACATCGAGGCCGAGCGGGACCGCCTCGCCGGCGCGGTCGACGACCTGCGCTCCGAGATGGACGTGAACGCGAAGCTGCAGCCCAAGCTGCCACTCGCCGCGGCCGCCGCGCTGGGCGCCGGCTTCGTCTTGTCCGGCGGCATCGGGGCGACCATGCGGCTGCTGATGCGACGCAGCCGGGAGGGCAGGACGAAGGCGCGCTTCGGCCCGTTCTCCCTCGTCGACCGCGACTGAACGCGGCGAAGGCTTAGCCGACCGAGAAGGAGCGGCGCAGCTTCTTCGTCTTGTCCGAGCGGTAGGTGTACTTGCCCGGCTTGAGCGTGAGCGTCCAGGACGCGGTGCTCTTGGACTTGACGGCGGTCTTCTTGTTCACGCCGGGGCCCGTCAGGTGGAAGTTGTCAGCCTTCGTCAGGTCGGCGACGACGATCTTGTAGCGGCCGGCGACCAGCGACTTGACCGACGAGGCGCCCTTCTTCAACGAGATCGTCTTCTTCGGGCCGACCTTGCCGGTCAGCTTCGTGGGCGGCGGCGGCAGCGCGCCGACGTGGAAGGAACCCTTCATGAGCGTCGGGTGCGCGTCGCACTTGTACTTGTAGGTGCCGTCGACGAGCGTGACGTCCCAGGTCACCGTGGTGTTGTCGAAGGCAGAGGCCTTGTCGATCCCGGGGCCGGTCAGGTGGAAGTTGTGCTCGGCGGAGGGCGAGAGATTCTTGATCGTGATCGAGTAGTCACCGGGGTCGAGCTGGGTGACGGTCTTGCCGTTGGCGTCGGCGACCTTGATCGAGAAGCCCGGGCCGACCGTGACGTTCAGCTGGGTGGCCGTCGACGCAGACTGGGCGGCGCCGGGCAGGAGCACGGCGGCGAGCACGAGCGGAAGCAGCAGCAGTGGACGAAACGATGGCACGAAGCGACCCTCCTCGAGAATGACCTTGGACACGGTAGCCCATACGGATCGAAACTCTGGTTCGGTTTTGCGGCTCCTTACGATCCGCTTACACTCACGTTGTGCGCGGTAACGAGAAGATCGACGCGATCAAGAGGGCGCCGCTTTTCGCGGACTGCTCGCACAAAGAGCTCGAACAGATCGCCCAGCTCGCCGACGAGATCGACCTCTCGGAGGGCAAGGAGCTGACCCGCCTGGGACAGTCCGGCCGGGAGTTCTTCGTACTGCTCGAGGGAGAGGCCGACGTCA
>JBIOZO010000174.1:0-5728 GCA_044871215.1 Gaiellaceae bacterium
AGGCGAACGAGAGCCCGTCGACCGTCGCTAGAGCCACAGCGCTCCGATCGCAACGGCCAGCGCGCCGAAAAGGAGCGCCGCCCGGTCGACCGTCGTCCAGCCCGGCCTCGGCGTCCTCGTCCCGCCGGGTCGCCCGTAGCCGCGCGCCTCCATCGCCTCGGCAAGGTTGAGCGCGCGCTCGAGCGAGCCCGCCAGCAGCGGCGAGAGCAGCTGCGCCCGGCCGCGCGCGCCCGTCACCTCCACGCCACGGCCGCGCAGCGCCTCGACGAGCCCGGCCGCGTCGCGCTCCAGCGTCGGTACGAGCCGCGTCGCCAGCGCCATCGCGAGCACCGAGCGGCGCGCGAACCGCGCGGACTGGACGAGCCGGTCGTGGTCGAGCAGCAGTGCGTACGCCGCGAAGGCGAGCGCCACGGCCGTGAGACGAAGTCCCTGGAAGAGGCCGATTCGCAGCTCTTCGCGCGTGATGTTGAGCTGCCCGAGCACCGGGATAGTCGGGCCGCTCCAGATCACGTGGAAGCCGATGTTCGACACGAACGGTGTCAGCACGAAGACCGCAAGGCCCGAGCCCAGCGCTCCGACCAGATAAAGGCGGCGCCGGCCGGCGGGCGCGCGCAGACAGACGAGCAGCAGCACGAGCACGATGGCCCCGACCGAGACAATGCGGTCGGCGAGCAGTGCCGCGGCGGCCAGGCCGGCCAGCAACAGGGCGGCGGGCGCCGGGCTCATCCCGCCGCTCCGTAGCGGTAGCGGAACGGCCGCGGCTCCAGGAGCGTCCGCGGATCGCCGTGGAAGAGGAGCCGCACCGGGGAGCCCGGCGACGTGCCGCGAAGCGTGATGGCCGTGGCGTCCCCGCCCAGCACGAGGACGTTCGCGCCGGCCGGTGCGCGGCGCACCACGCGGCCGTGCAGCCGCTTCGCGACCGCCCGGGCCCGCGGGTCGGTGGAGACGACCACGGCCGCGCGCCGCTTGCCGTCGTACCCGCTCAGGAATGGCTGCGGGAAGGCACCGAGCACGACCGGGTCCTCGAGCGGGTCGTGCCAGGCCCGATAGTCCCACCACGCGACGTCGCCCGGGCGGAGGCGGTAGTCCCCAGCGCTGCGATCGGCCAGGTAGCCGTTCACGTAGTAGAACCACGCGCGGTTCCCGTGCTCCTCGAGCCCGTCGACGCCGCGCAAATAGCGGCCGCCGAAGCGCGTCTTGATCTTCGCCACCCGGTCGAGGGCCTGCAGCACCGACTCGCCCGCGGGGACGGACGTCGAGTAGAGGACGTGGGCGCCGCGGTCGCGGGTCACCCAGAGGGTCGCGCGGCCGGCCGAGCCCGTCGAGGACGAGGAGCCACAGCCGGCCAGCGCGACCGCGAGAGCCGCTGCGAGAGCGGCTCGCTTCACCGGATCGCGTTCGAGCGGACGGCGCCCTTGAGCGTCGCCGTCACCAGCCCGCGATGCGCGCCGACGCAGACTGAGCCGTTTCGCGCGAGCACGCTGCGACCGCCGACGTGCAGCCGCGCGCCACGGGCCGCCTTCGTCTTCCCGGTGTCGTCCTGCGAGATCACGCGGTAGCAGTTCCGCTTAGCTCCCGCGCGCAACGAGAGCGTCGGCGGCCCGCCGGTCGGGCCGAATGTCGCCCAGTACCAGAGCACGTGGTCGCCGTCCTTGAGCGTGACCGCGTCCGCGCCGACGGGCGGCGAGACGCCGTTCACCTTGAAGACCCAGCCGCTGGAGCCGCCGGCCAGGTAGCGGCCGATCTGATCGACGTAGCGGCCGAACGACGCGCTCTGGACGTGGTAGTAGAACTCGCCGGCCGCGCTGGCCGACTCCAGCGCGTCGAGCGCGTTGGCCTGGGCCGACAGCGTCGGCTCGGCCGAGCCGTAGATCGTCTGCGTCCTGCCCTCCACGCGCACGTGCACGCGCAGGGCGAAGGCCGCGGGGACAACGAGCAGCGCCGCCACGAGGACGGCGAGGAAAAGAACGAGCCGTGACACGAATCCTCCTTCCGCGAGGGGTTCGGGATGGAGGCGAGAGGCAGGTGTTCTGACTCGGGGCTCCCTCCGGCGCCGCCTTCCCAGCCTCGCGGCCAGTGGCACTTCGGCGCGGGAGCGTCTCCCCTCACAGCGGCGGGACCGTCCCGGACTCGCACCGGGTTCCCTGACCGCTCGCCTGAGGGCGGGAGCCTACCATTGGTCGCCGATGCCTCTCTCGCGCCGGCTCTCGCTCTGGGCTCCTGTCGTCCTCTGGGCGGCAGTGATCTTCGCGCTCTCGGCGGTCCCCGATCTCGGCACGGGCCTCGGCACCTGGGACACGATCCTGCGCAAGTGCGCCCACGCCACGGAGTACGCGATCCTGGCGATCCTGCTCTACCGCGCGATCGGGCGGGAGCTGCCCGCGTTCCTGATCGGTCTCGCCTACGCGGTCAGCGACGAGGTGCACCAGGCGTTCGTCCAGGGCCGCCACGCCTCGCCGTTCGACGTCTCGATGGACGCGGCCGGCCTCGTGCTCGGCCTGCTGGTGCTGCACGCGACCAGGCTGACCGTACAATCGCAGCGTGGCTGACGGGAAGACGTTCGAAGACCGGCAGCTCGACGCGGTGCTCGAGCGGCTCGACGGGTTGCGCGACGAGCTGCGGCTGCTGAATCAGCGCCTCGACCACACCGAGGGTTACCTCGCCATGGCGCACGAGCTGCGGTCGCTGAACGAGTCGCTGCAGGCGCTGGCCTACGCGGCGCTTGGTCAGCAGGGACCACAGGTCCGCCGCCGCCGCACGGGATAAGACGGGCCCGCAGGCGTAGCCCGCGCACCCTCTAGGAGGCATCGCAAGCGATGCCTCGGGCCCTTGGCCAGCAGGGGCCGCAAGTCCGCCGCAGGCGCTCTACCGGCTAGCTGCCGAGCTTGTAGACCGTCCCGTCGAGAGAGGTCGCGTAGAGCTCGCCGGCCGCGTCCTCGCCGAAGGAGGACAGCTCCGGGATCTTGAACGGCTCCCGACGCACGCTGCCGACGAGCTTCGCCTTCGAGGTGCGCAGGCTCCAGATCGTGCCGCTGCAGTAGTCGCCGTAGAAGTAGCGGCCATGGGCGGAGATGATCGACCGGCCGCGGTAGACGTAGCCGCCGGTGACCGAGCAGCCCTGCGAGTGGCTGTAGACGGCGACGGGGAAGGCGAGCACGCCCCGGGGATTCACCTGCTGGCCCGACGTGTAGCGCGAGCGGCCTTCCCACACGCGCCAGCCGAAGTTGCTCAGTCCGCGCTGCTGCCTCGGCGTCCGGACGTCGATCTCCTCCCACGCGTTCTGCCCGACGTCGCCGATGTAGAGGTCGTGCGTCATGCGGTCGAACGAGAAGCGCCAGGGGTTGCGCAGGCCGTAGTCGGCCACTTGCCAGCGCGCGCTGCGCTTGTCGACGTTCAGGCGCAGGAGCTTGCCGAGCCGGATGTTCAGGTTCTGCGCGCGATTACCGGGATCGCCGCCCGAGCCGCCGTCTCCCATGCCCACGTAGAGCCGGCCGTCGGGGCCGAACTGCAGCTGACCGCCGTTGTGGTTGTCGAACGGCTGGTTGACGAACAGGAGCCGGCGCGCCGTCTTCGGACGTGCCGCGGTGCCGTCTGAGCGGTACTCGACCACGCGCGTGTCGCCGTTGCGGTCGGTGTAGTCGACGAAGAACCGGTGGTTGTGCGAGTAGCGCGGATGGAACGCCATCGAGAGCAGGCCCTGCTCCCCACCGGACTTGACGAGGCTGCGGATGTCGAGGAACGGCTTCGCGCGGAGCTTGCCGTTCACGAGCAAGCGGATCACGCCCGGCTGCTCGACCACGTAGAGGTTGCGGGGCTCGCCGCTCGGCGCGGTCACGTAGATCGGCGAGTCGAAGCCGCTCACGAACGGGCGCATGGTCAGCTTCGCCTGAGCGGCCGAGCCGCCCTGGCCGCAGGCGGCACCGGGTAGCGCCACGGCGACGAGCACGAGCAAGACCCCCGCGAAGCGGATCACGTCTTGAGCAGGACCCTCCGCAACTCGTCCTCCTTGCCCGGCTGCAGGATCGCCAGCACCTGGTCTCCGGGCTGGAGCTCGGTCGAGCCGACCGCGATCTCGGAGCGGCCGTTGCGCATGATCGAGATCAGGCGCGAGCCCTCGGGCAGGCTGAGCTTCTCGACGCGCTTGCCCGCGGCCGGGGCGCCGTTCGGGATCTGCACCTCGACGATCTCGAGGTTCTCCTTGCGCAGCTCGAGCAGGTGGACGAGGTCGTGCTCGGGCACCTCGTGCTCGATCAGCGCCATCAGCCCGCGCGTCGCCGAGACCGTCGGCGAGATCCCGAGCAGGTCGAAGTGCGCCTGGTTGCGCGGGTCGTTGACGCGCGCGATCACGTTCGTGACGCCGTACTTCTCCTTCGCGAGCTGGCAGATGATCAGGTTGTCCTCGTCGTCGCCGGTGAGCGCCGCGACGACGTCGGGCGGCCGCGCGATGCCGGCGCGCTCGAGCACGTAGAGCTCGGTCGCGTCGCCGAGCAGCACCTGGTGCTCGAACTCCAGCTCGAGCCGCTCGAAGCGGTCGCGCCGCTGCTCGATCAGCGTCACCTCGTGCTTGCCGTCGCCGAGCAGCACGCGCGCGAGATTTGCTCCGACCTTTCCGGCGCCTGCGATGAGGATGTACATCAGGTCTTGCTCGGCTCCGCGGGGCGCACCTCGCAGGCCCGCACGGACTCGAGCAGCACTTCGATCGCGACCGATGTCGGGCAGATCGTCCGCAGGCCGCGCTCGCGGTAGAACTGGGCACGGGCCGGGTCGAGCACGCGCACGACGACGCACTGG
This sequence comes from Gaiellaceae bacterium, assembly GCA_044871215.1. Lineage (GTDB taxonomy): Bacteria > Actinomycetota > Thermoleophilia > Gaiellales > Gaiellaceae > AC-32. Next base: position 4,792 of record JBIOZO010000174.1, read on the forward strand.
TTGTCGAAGCGCTCCTGAGCGACCTGGCCGATCACGATGTTCGTGTTGTCGCCGTCGGTGGCGACGACGACGGCGTCGGCGTCCTCGATGCCTGCCCGCCGCAGGACCTCGATGTCCATGCCGTGGCCGAGCACGAAGCCGCCCGCCCAGTTGTCGCCGAGCCGGCCCAGAGCCTCTTCCTTCTCGTCCACGGCGGTCACGTCCCAGCCCTCGCGGTCGAGTTGCAGGGCGATGTTCGAGCCAACACGGCCGCAGCCGATTACCAATGCCTTCATCTCACTCACATTAGCTCCAGGTCAGACCGTCGCGCCATCCTCGGCGCCGTCCTCCTCCATGACGCCCTCGGGGAACGCGACGACGAGCACCTCGCAGGGCGCCTTGCGCAGCACGTACTCGACCGTCGGCGAGAAGAACCGCGACTGCCGGCGCCAGCGCGGCGCCGAGCCGACGACGATCAGGTCGTTGCCGCGCCGCCTGGCCTCGTCGACGATCGCGTCGCCGATCGAGCGCGCGCGAACCGTCTCGACCTGGACGTCAACTCCGTTGTCGGCGCCGAGCAGGCGCGCCTCGGCGAGCGAGGCCGCGGCGGCTTCCTCCTGCTCGTCGAGCTCCGCCTCGAGCGACTTGTCGAGCGGTACCCGGATCACGTAGAGCGCCTCGACGAGGGCGCCGCGGTCACGGGCCAGCTTGACTGCGGTCGCGATCATCTCCTCGCCGATCGCGCCGAGTTTCATCGGCACGAGAATGCTCGTGAACTCGCTCTCCGGGAACGAGTCGGTTGGAGCCGACACGTGCTCGAGCAGGCCCTCTCCGCGCCCCTTGCGCACGAGCCAGTAGACGACGGCGCCGGCGACGAGCCAGGCGGGCCCGCCGTAGCGCGCGCCGGGATGCGTCGCCATCGCCGCGATCCAGATCGCGAAGGTCGCCAGCGAGCCGA
>JBIOZO010000175.1:0-3431 GCA_044871215.1 Gaiellaceae bacterium
CCCCCGCCCAGCACCGCTGGGCACGGCGGCAGCCGATCGGGCTCCGCCCCGGCCGGATCTACGAGCAGATCCGCGAGCCGTACTTCTTCGGCTACGTCCGCGACCAGCTCGTGAAGGCCTACGGCGCCGAGACGGTCCGCTCGGGCGGGCTCAAGGTGTACACGACGATCGAGCCGCGCTGGCAGAGGCTGGCGCAGAAGGCGATTGCCGACACGCTCACGCGCAAGGCCGACCCCGCCGCCGCGATCGTCTCCATCGACCCCGCGAACGGCGCGATTCGCGCGATGACGGCGATCGTGCCAGGCCGGAAGAACAACCAGTTCAACCTGCTCTCGCAGGCGCGCCGCCAGCCGGGCTCGACGTTCAAGACCTTCGTCCTCGGTGCGGCGGTCGAGCGCGGGATGGACCCGTCCTCGACGTACTACGTGTCCGCGCCGTTCACGTACCGCACGAAGGCGAACGGCAACTGCGACGACGGCAGCTGGTGGTGCGTGCGGACGTACGACTCGAGCTACACGGGCTGGACGTCGGTGGAACGGGCGACGCTGCGCTCGGACAACTCGGTCTACGCGCAGCTGACGCTCGACGTCGGCCCGGCACGGGTCGCCTCGATGGCCCGGCGGCTCGGCGTGCGCACGCCGCTGCAGGTGAACGGCGCGTTCCCACCCGCGATGGGCCTCGGCTCGGTCGCGGTCTCTCCGCTCGACATGGCGTCGGCCTACGCCACGCTCGCCGCCGGAGGCATCTACAACGAGCCCACGGCGATCCGCAGGGTGATCCTGAACGGCAAGCGCGACGACCGTTGGGCCGCGCATCACCGCCGCACGCGCGTCGTTCCCGACGGCGTCGCCGCGGTCGTCACGGGGATCCTCGAGGACAACGTCCGCTACGGGACGGGGACGGCCGCGGCGCTCAGCCGCCCCGTCGCGGGCAAGACCGGCACGACCGACAAGCACGCCGATGCGTGGTTCGTCGGGTTTACGCCCGGCCTGTCGACCGCCGTCTGGATGGGCTACACGCGCGGCGAGGTGCCGATGACGAACGTCCACGGCATCTCCGTCTCCGGCGGGTCCTTTCCCGCCCAGATCTGGCGTCGGTTCATGGATCCCGCGCTGGCCGGCCTTCCCGCCCGCGCGTTCCCCGAACCCGCCCAGCCGGTGGTGTTCCAGCAGTGGCACCGGGGGCCGTCGTCGCTCTCCTATGACCCGTACTACGTGCCTGCTCCGAGCGCGCCGACGACGACCGAGGAGGAGACGACGACGCCCGCCCCGCCCAAGGACACGCCGTCGAAGGACTCGGCGGCGGCGGCGAAGGACGCCGCACCGTCGTCGGGCGCCGCGGACGCGAGCTCCGGTCAGGGAGGCGCCTCCGCGAACGGCGGCCGGCCCGCCGAGCCGTGACCTCGAGATCGGCGGCGCTCGCCGCGGGCGTCGCCACGGCCTGCCTCGTGGGAGTCGCGTCGGCCGCGGCGTGGCGCGACGGCTCGCCGCTCGTTCCGCGGGAAGGCGGTCTCGCCCGGCAGGGAACCGCCTGGCTCTTCTTCGCCCTGGTCGCCGCCGCGTTCGTCGCGTACCTCGCGGGCCTCGTCCTCCTGCGCCGCCGTTCGCTCGCGCTCCGTGCCGCGATCCTCGTCGCCGCGGCCGTGCAGCTCGTTCCTCTGGCGGCGCCGCTGCTTCTCTCGACCGACGCCTGGACGTACTGGGGCTACGGCTGGATCGCTGCCGAGGGTGGCGCAAATCCCTACGCTGACCCGCCCTCGGCATTCCCCGAGAGCCCGGCGGCGCCTCACCTCGGCGCCGACTGGCGCGACACGACCAGCGTGTACGGCCCCGCGTTCACGCTTCTCTCCGAGCCCGTCGCCCGGATCGCCGGCTCGTCGGCAGACGCGGCCGCCTGGCTCTTCAAGAGCCTTGCCGCGCTTGCCGTGCTGGTCGCGACCGTCGCGGTCTCTCGGAGCTCCCGCCGGCCGGCGCTCGCGGCCGCCTTCGTCGGCTGGAACCCGGTGCTCGCGATCCACGCGGGTGGCGGAGGCCACAACGACGCGCTCGTGGGCGCGCTGGTTGCGACGGCCGTCGCCCTCGGCGTGCATCGGCGGTCGTCGGCCAGCGGCGCCGTCTGGGCGCTTGCGGCGCTCGTCAAGTGGGTTCCGCTCGTCTTCTTCGGGCTGGCCGCGCTCGCGGCGCGTGCTCGCGGGTGGACAACGGGAACGCTTGCCCTCGTCGTGACCTTGGCCGCCGGTAGTGCGGTCGCCACGTGGCGCTACGGCCTCGACTGGCTCGGCGTGCTCGGCCCGCTCGCCGACAACGCGGTGCGCCGGACGAGTTACGCGCTTCCGTCGCGTCTCGAGCAGCTCGGCCTTCCGCACGGGATCTCGCTCGGGATTGCGCTCGCAGTGCTCGCCGTGGGACTCGCGTGGCTCGCCCGGGACGCGCTGGCCGGCCGCGCGCGGCCCGGAAGCGCCGCCTGCCTCGTCCTGGCGACGACCCCCTACCTCGCCGTCTGGTACCTCGCGTGGGCGGTGCCGCTCGCCGCGCCGGAGGACGACGACAGGCTCGCCCGCCTCGCCGCGCTCGGCCTCACGGCGTACCTGCTGCCCCAGACGATCCCGCTTTGAGACGGAGCACGACGATGCCGTCCTCGTCGAACACCACGCGGTAGCGACCGCTCGCCTGGAGAGCGGCGAACGCACGTCCGAACGGGCGCGGGGCGTCGGCCTGGTCGCGGTAGCTCCGCCGCTGTCGGTCGACGGCCACCCAGGTCGAATCGCCCAGCACGGGGAAGCTGAAGATGCGGCGACGCTCCGACAGGTGTGCCCCCAGCGTGTTCGTCGCGCTCACCGGCGCGTCGGGAGGGATCACCGAGACCGCCCGCGCGGCAACCCGCGCATGGTGACCCACGACGTGCTCGCGCGTCGCGAGGTCGGAGCCGAGCGGCACATCGCGCCAGACGGGAAGCGGGCCGAGGAGCACACCCGCGAGGAACGTCGAGACGACGACGGCCCTCCCCTCCGGCCGGTTCGCCCACGCGTAGCGCCGCCGCAGGCGCGCCGCGCCGAGAACCGCGGCGACGAACAGCCCCGGCAGCGCCCCGGCCGTGTAGTGGAAGTGGATCGACGTCTGCGTCCGCGTCCCGGAGAGGAGGTTCAGCAGCAGCTCGGGTGCGGCGGTCAGCGCCGCGAGCGGTGCGAGCAGCGGCAGGCCGAGGAGCGGGACGATCAGCCGCGCGAGGTACCCGAGGTCCCGACCGCTGGTCAGCGCGTCGACGATCGCCCCGGGGTCGGTGAGCGTCGTCCTGGCGATCCCGCCCGGCGACCCGCCGACGGCGTCGTAGCGGCTCTCGAACGGCGAGCCGCCGCCGGGGGCGAAGTGCGGCACGACGATCCCGACCGCAACGAGCGAGACGACCGTTCCCGCCACCGCGATCGCGAGGCC
>JBIOZO010000176.1:0-2047 GCA_044871215.1 Gaiellaceae bacterium
GAAGAGGTCGACTACAAGAACCTGAACCAGCTCCGGCGCTACATCTCGGAGAAGGGGAAGATCCGCAACCGCCGCATCACGGGTGCCTGCCGGCGCCACCAGCGGCAGGTCGCGGTCGCCGTCAAGCGGGCGCGCGAGATGGCGCTCCTGCCCTACGTGGAGCCGCGCTGATGGAGGTCATCCTGCTCAGCGACGTCGACAAGGTGGGGCTGCGGGGCGAGGTCGTCAACGTCGCTCGCGGCTACGCACGCAACTTCCTGCTCCCGCGCAAGCTGGCCGAGCCGGCGACCGCCGGTCGCGTCGCGGAGCTGAAGCGGCTCGACGAGCAGCGCGCCCGCCACGAGGCCCGCTCGGTCGAGCAGGCGAACGAGATCGCCGACGTGCTCCGGAAGACGGTGCTCAGCTTCGACGTCAAGTCGGGGCCGACGGGCGCCCTCTTCGGCTCGGTGACGACGACCGACATCGCCGACGAGCTCTGGCGCACGCGCAAGATCCGCGTCGACCGGAAGAAGATCGAGACCGACTCGATCCGCCGGATCGGCCGCTACGCGATCCCGATCCAGATCTTCGAGGACGTCACCGTCGAGGTGAAGACGCTGGTCGTCCCCGAGGGCGGCGAGCTGCCGCCCGAGGAGGAGCTCCAGGCGATGGAGGCGGCGGAGGCAGAGGCCGAGGCGGCCAAGGAGGCAGAGGCCGAGGCGCACCGGGCCGAGGCCGAGGAGATCCTCGAGGCCGAGCTCGCCGCCGAGGAGGAGGCCGCTGCCGCGACCGCCGCCGAGTCGGAGGCAGAGCCGGCCGCAGACGCAGGGGCCGAGGCAGAAGCCGAGCCGACGGCCGAGGCGGAGGCCGAGCCGACGGCCGAGGCGGAGGCCGAGCCGACGGCCGAGCCGGCCGCCAAAGCGGACCAGGCCTAGCCCGTCCACAGAGCGCTCCACAGGCCTGTGGAGCGCTCTGCGAACTTCCCGCTCTAAGCGGCCACGGCTGTTGTGGACAGTGGCGGAAGCGGCGCGCGATTCCGGTGGATAAGGCCGCGAACACGCGTTCTCTTTCCCCTGGAGAGCGCGGCATTCCACTTCCCACAGCCGCCTGTGGATCCCCAGCTGTTGAGGCCGTCCGCCGCTGACGCTCTAATGGTGCTCCATGGCCCAGGTCGCCCCCATGCCCCCGCCGGGGGCGCAGTCCCCTCACGTGCCCTCGCACGACCTGGACGCCGAGATGTCGGTGCTGAGCGCGATGCTGCTCGCCCCGACCGCGATCGCGGCGGTGAGCGAGCATCTGAAGGCGTCCGACTTCTACCGGCGCACGCACGGTGTCATCTTCGACGTCGCCCGCGGCCTCTTCGAGCGCGGCGAGCCGGTCGACGCGATCACCGTCACCGCGAAGCTCGAGGAGGAGGGTCAGCTCGAGCTCGTCGGCGGCCGCGGCAAGATCCACGAGATCGCCGCCTGGGCCTCGGCGGCCGGCAACGCCGCCCACTACGCGCTGATCGTCCGCGATCACGCGCTGATCCGCCGGCTCGCCGACGCCGGCCGCGAGATCACGCGGCTCGCGATCGACCGGGGCGAGGAGACGAACCACCTGATCTCCCAGGCCGAGCAGGCCCTCTTCGAGGTCAGCCAGGCGGGCAGCCCGGGCGAGCTGCGCTCGCTCAAGGAGGCGCTCGTCGAGACCTTCGAGCGCGTCAGCCACCTGTACGAGCAGGGCGCGTCCGTGACGGGCGTCTCGAGCGGGTTCTCCGAGCTCGACGCGGTCACGGCAGGCTTCCAGCCGGGCAACCTGATCATCCTCGCCGCCCGCCCGTCGATGGGGAAGAGCGCCCTCGGGATCAGCATCGCCGCCAACGTCGTCCGCACCGGCACGCCCTGCGCGTTCTTCACGCTCGAGATGTCGAAGCAGGAGGTGACCCAGCGGCTGATCTGCCTCGAGGGCAAGATCGACTCGCACAAGATCCGGACGGGGAAGCTCGCCGAGGAGGACTGGTCGCGGCTCTCGAAGGCGTGCGCGACGCTCGAGCAGGTGCCGATGTTCCTCGACGACACGCCCGGCC
>JBIOZO010000177.1:0-17293 GCA_044871215.1 Gaiellaceae bacterium
GACGGCGCACGCCGGCGCTCCGTCGGGCTGCCCGGATTGAGGATCCAAACGCCCTCGTGGCGCTCGACCTGAGGCTCGTGCGTGTGGCCGTAGACGACCGCGTCGCAACCCGGGAACCACCCAACCAGCCTCTCTTCCCTTCCCGCGCGCGGGCCGGGAATGTGCACGAGCCCGATTCGCGCGCCCTCGACCTCCACCACCCGCCGCTCGGGCAGCGCCGCCTGCAGGGCCGGCTCGTCCATGTTCCCGAACACAGCCTCGACCCGCGCGTACGCCTCGAGCTCCCGCAGCACAGCCGTGGTTACGAGGTCGCCCGCGTGGAGGATCAGGTCGGCCCGCTCGAGCTCGCGCACGCAGGCCTCCGGCAGCCGGCGCGACCCGCGCGGCAGGTGCGTGTCGGCGATGACGGCGAGGCGCGTCAGGTCGAGAGGAACCGACCGTCGCGGTAGACGAGCTCGCCGTCCGCATAGACCTCGCCGCCCGAGCGGAGGTCACAGATCATGTCCCAGTGCAGGGCCGAGCGGTTCGTGCCGCCGCACTCGGGATACGCCGAGCCGAGCGCGAGATGCATCGTCCCGCCGATCTTCTCGTCGAAGAGGATGTTCCTGGTGAAGACGCGGACGGCGTCGTTGAGCCCGAACGCGAGCTCGCCGACGCGCCGGGCGCCGTCGTCGAGCGCGATCATCTCGCGCAGGAACTCCTCGCCGCGCGAGGCCGAGGCGTCCACGACCTGGCCCTCGTGGAAGCGGAGCCGCACCTCGTCGACCTGGCGGGAGCTGAAGACCGCCGGAAAGGTGAATGTGATCTCACCCTCCGCGCTGTCGTCGAGCGGCGCGGTGAAGACCTCGCCGTCCGGGAAGTTCTCGTGGCCGTCCGAGGGAAGCCACCTCCTGTCGCCGCCGACGGCGAACGTCAGGTCGGTGCCTTCGGCGACGAAGCGGAGCTCCTCCTTCGCGTTGAGGAAGTCGGCCACCCGCTGGAGCTCGTCGGCAAAGGCGCGCCATCGGGCGACGGGGTCCCCGTCGTCGAGGAAGGCCGCGCCGTAGATGAACTCCTCGTACTGGGCGAGCGACATCTCCGCGTCCTGCGCCGCGGCGTTCGTCGGGTACGCGGTCAGCACCCAGCGCAGCTCGCCGGCCAGTGCCCGCTCGAGGTAGCGCTCGCGCAGCGGCAGACGGGCGCGCTGCACACGCGCCTCGCGCTCGGGGTCGACCGAGGTCAGGGCCTTCGTGTTGGTCGGCGAGTCGACCACGATCCACACGTCGGCCTGCTCGATGTCCTGCTCCTCGCCCGGCGTCTGCCACTCGATCTGCTCGTCGCTGCCCTCGCCGAACAGGAGGGCGTCGAGCTCGGGCGCGCAGCGGACGACCGGGTGGCCTCCGGCCCGAAGCACGGCCGCGTAGAGCTGCTCCAGCAGCGGCTCGACGTGTAGCGGGCCTTGCAGCACGGCCAGGTCGCCGCCCTTCACGCCGCCCGAGTAGGACACGAGCACATCCGCCAGGCGGCGCAGGCGCTCAGACACGCGCCGTAGCGGCCGACTCGAGGAAGTGGCCGGCGCGCCAGACGAGCTCGCCGTCGGCGTAGACCTCGCCGTCCTCGCGCAGGTCGCAGACGAGGTCCCAGTGCAGGCCGGAGTTGTTCAGGCCGCCCAGGTCGGTGAAGGCGGCGCCGAGCGCGACGTGCATCGTCCCGCCGATCTTCTCGTCGAAGAGGGTGTTCTGCGTGAAGCGGTCGATCTCGTAGTTGAGCCCGAACGCGACCTCGCCCAGGCGCCGCGCGCCGTCGTCGATCTCGAGCAGCGAGTCGAGGTACTCGCGCCCGCGTGAGGCTTCCGCCTCGACCACGGCTCCGCCCTCGAAGCGCAGGCGGATGTCGGCCACCTCGCGCCCGTGGAAGAGCGCCGGGAAGGCGAAGCTGATCTCGCCCTCGGTCGCCGTCTCGACCGGGCTGGTGTAGACCTCGCCGTCGGGCATGTTGTAGTGGCCGTCCGCCGCCTCCCAGCGCCGGCCCTCGACGGACAGCTTCAGGTCGGTGCCGGGGCCGACGATGCGGAGCTCACGTGCTTCGGAGAGCCGCTCCGCCCGCGCGCCGAGGTCCTCCCGCACGGCGAGCCAGTGCTCGACCGGGTCGCCGGGCTCTTCGACGTGGCACGCGCGGAAGACGAACCGCTCGTACTCGGCGAGCGACATCTGCGCGTCCTGCGCATGGGCGTCCGTCGGGAAGAGCACGCCGAGCCAGCCCAGGGTCCCGGCGGACATCCGCTGCCAGCGGAGCTTGGCCAGCTCCTGCGAGGCGCCGAGGAGCCGCTGGTGGCGGTCCGGGTCAGCGTGGGTCAGCGCGCGGGTGTTCGTCTCCGACCAGACCGTCACAATCGCGTCGAGGTGCTCGATCTCGGCCTTCGAGATCGGCGAGACGAACTCGAGCTGCTCGTCGCTGCCCTCGGCGAGCAGGAGCTCCGGCAGCCGCTCGAGCTGCAGGTCGACGTACGGATGGGCACCGACAGCGAGAGCGGCCCGGTAGACCTCGATCGCCAGTGGCTCGGCCACCGGCGGTGCGTCGATACGGACGACCTTGCCCGCCTCGAGGCGGAGCGAGTAGTTGACGATCAGCTCGCCGAGCCGGGCGACTCGCGGATCGGTCACTTGCGTGGGCCGACGCGGAACGGCCGGCTGACGAGGACGCTCGCGCGCGTCGGGTTCATGGTGGCGCTCATGCGGATCGCGTAGACGTAGAGCCCGGGCTTCAGCCGGGCCACGGGAAAGTACACGAGCCGCGTGGTCGCCTTGAGCGTGCCCTTCGCGAGCAGCGCCGGCTTCGGGCGGCCCTTGGCGAGCCGCTTGGCCAGCACGGCCTTCTTCGGGCCTGCCTTGAACACGCCGGCCTTGAAGCTCGCCTCCTCGCCCGCGCCGGCGCGGAAGCTCAGGCGCATCCGCTTCGAGGGCAGCCGCTTGAGGCTCCCCCACGCCGCCGTCGGCAGCACGACCCCCGTGACGTGCCGCCACTTGACGGGGGCGGTCGGGCAGTCCCCGTGCGTCTGCGCGAGCGTCTGCTTGACGGCGTCGTACGAGGGCCGGTGCGAGCCGTCGGCGCGCTCGAGGCCGCTCTGCCAGCGGTCGAGGTCGGTCTCGTCCAGCAGGTGGAAGAAGCTCAGCATCCGCACCCCGGGGTCACACTCGGCGAGCGTGACCGTGTCGCGGTAGTACGCCGCCTGGTCGTCCTCGCTGACGAGCTTCGTGCCCGGTGTCTCGACCCCGGTGTACAGCGATGCGAGCGCCGGAAGCGGCGCCACCTGCCAGCCGACCTCGTCGAGATCGAAGCGCAAGGGTGTCGTCGCGGTGTTCCCGGGCTCGGCGAAGGTGGGTTGCGCCGTGCCGTGGAAGGCGTCCCAGGCCGCCTGCTTGATCCGGTCGAGGTTCGCGAGGCCGGCGGTCGGCCAGGCATAGCGCACGCTGGGTGGGCCCTGCGAGGCCTGCGGGTACGGGTGGTAGGCGAGCTCGTCCATGATCGGCTTGGTGCGGCCGGTCGCCCGGTAGGCGACGCCGAGGTCGTGCAGGAAGCGGACCGGCGAGCGCGAGCTGTTGCTCTTCGCGAACGGCTGGTCGTTACCGCGCGGCGAGAGCCCGACGCCGATCACGTTGATCGCCGGGTTGACGGCCTTCAGCGCGTCGTAGGCTGAGGCGAGCACGGGTAAGAACTGCGCCGCCGCCAGAGGCTTGCCAACGGGGGAGTACTGCGGGAGCCAGAAACGTGGCTGGTTGGGCTCGTTGCCGATCACGTAGTCCTTGACGCTGGGGAACGTGGTCGCGAGAAGCGTGAGGAACGCCGCGAACTGCGCGCGGGCGGCGGGGTTGGCGGTGAAGTCGCGCGCGTGCATCGGCGAGACCGCGAAGACGACTCGCGTGCCCGCCGCCTGGGCCCGGGGCAGCCACGCCGCGATCTCGACCCGGCCGGGGATGGTGGTCGGACGCGCCGGGTCCCAGTTGACCGAGACACGGTTCACCTTCAGGCCGACGTCGTTCAGCGTGGCGAAGAACGCGACGCCGGCGTCGCCGGTCTTCCCCGCGTCCTCGGTCACCCCCACGTCCAGCCCCGCTTGCGCCGACGCGGTGACGGCGCACGCGAGCGCGGCGCACGCGCACAGCAGCAGTCCCCTGGTCCTCGTCACTCCGGTCCTCCTCGATCGATCGGCGGCTGTCAACAGGTTCCCACGTTCTTCGGCACGCGGGAAGAGGCTCCTTAGCCCTCGAGGACGGCCTCGAGCAGCTTGCCGGCGCCGAACCTCACCGGGTCGTCGGCCGGAAGGCCCGTCTCCGCGGCCGCGTCGTCGATCGCCGTCCGGGCCGCGGCCTCGTCCAGCTCGGCGGTGTTCAGCGCGATGCAAGCCACGCGCGCGGGCCGCAGCGGCAGCGCGATCCGCTGGTGCACCTCGATCAGCTGGCCGAGGCTCGGCAGCGGGTAGCCGGTGTAGCCCTCGACCTCCGTCGCGCCGGCCTTGTGGCAGAGGACGAACACGTGCGGCGCGGAGCCGTGGATCAGGCCGAGCGTGACGCCGGAGTAGGCCGGGTGCGCCAGCGAGCCCTGGCCCTCGACGAACAGCAGCTCGCCGCCGCGGCGGTGCCCCTCGACCACGAGCCGCTCGGCCGCGCCGGCCAGGAAGTCGGAGACGACGGCGTCGACGGCGATCCCCCAGCCGGCGATCGCGATCCCGGTCTGCCCGGTCGGGACGAAGACGCTCTTCAGCCCGCGGCGGCGCGCCTCGAGGTCGAGCTCGAGCGCGACCGTCTTCTTCCCGATCGCGCAGTCGGAGCCGACGGTCAGCGCGATGCGGGCGGGCAGCTGCAGGTTCTCGCCGGTCGGGACGTTCAGGTCGGACGGCGGTTTGCGGAGATCGTGGAGCTCGACGCCGTGCGAGCGGGCCAGCCCGACCAGCTCCTCGTCCTCGCCGACGAACTCGTGCAGGCCGCTCTCGAGGTCGAGCCCTGCCGCGATCGACTGCTTCAGCAGCTCACGCCAGGCCGGCGGGAAGCGGCCGCCCTGGGTCGCGACGCCGACGACGGCGGTCGTCGGCTCGTAGCGCAGGCCCTCGTCGACGGTGGCGACGACGGGTACGCCCTCGTAGGTCTCGCCCGCGCGGGTGGAGTCGAGGATCGCGACGGTCGGGTCGGGCGCGTAGCGCAGGATCCCGCGCGCCGTCTTGCCGTAGTGCGGGTCGTCCGAGCGACCCTCAGCGAGTATGAGATACCGCTTCTCGGACACCTAGACCGGGTGCGTCGGCCGGGAGCTGGACGCCGTCGACGAACTCGACCCCGGGCCAGGGATCCTCGACCAGGAGGAGGTTCCCGTCGAGGTCGACGTGGTCGAAGAGGCTCGCGCAGGCCGCGCCCGCGGCGACGGCGAGGCCCGACTCGTTCATGCAGCCGAGCATCAAGCCGAGCCCGAGCGCGCGGCCGGCGTGGGCCATCCGCACGGCCTCGCGGATCCCGCCGGACTTCGCGAGCTTGACGGTCAGCCCATGCGCCCGCTCGGCGCACGCGGCCACGTCCTCGAGCGTATGGCAGTCCTCGTCGACGTAGATCGGCAGCGGCGAGCGGGCCTTCAGCTCGGGCCCGCCGGGATCGCCGGCCGGTAACGGCTGCTCGCAGTACTGGACGCCGAGCTCCGTGAGCTGGGGAATCGCCTCGAGCGCCTCGGCGAGCTCCCACGCCTCGTTGACGTCCACCTGCAGCGGGACGTCGCTCACGCCGCGCACGGCGCGCACGCGCTCGACGTCGAGCCCGTCGCCCGCGCCGAGCTTCAGCTTCAGCCGCTTGAAACGGCCTTGCACCTTCTCCGCGCGGCGCGCCATGTCGTCCGGGTCGCCGAGCCAGATCGTCCACGAGGTGGGCGGGCCCTCGCGGCGCAGGCCGAGCAGCCGCCACACCGGCAGGCCCACGAGCTTGCCGCAGAGGTCGTGCAGCGCCGCGTCGACCGCCGCCTTCGCCGCGTGCTCGCCCGGGCGCTCGCGCAGTCGTGCCTCGATCGCCTCGAACGCGAACGGGTCGTCCCCGAGCAGATCCCCGGCATCCTCGAGGAACGCGAGTGCGGAGGCCGGCGACTCGTCGTAACGCTCGATCGGCGCCGCCTCGCCGAAGCCGCTCACGCCCTCGTGGCGGATCTCGACGTCGACCACCTCGGCCTCGTCGGAGGCGCCGCGGGAGATCACGAACGTCTCCGCCATCCGCACCGTCGCGATCCGGGCCTCGAGCTCCACCGCCGATACCTTAGAACCCTTGAGGCCGCTGGCGGCTTATCTGCGCGGGCTCGACCCGCACCTGCCCCGCACCGTCTGGCTCGTCCAGCTCGGCGGGGTCGTCAACGCGCTCGGCAACGGCGTGGTGATCCCCTTCGTCGTCATCTACCTCCACAACGTGCGCGGGATCTCGTTCGCCGAGGCCGGGCTCGCGCTCTCCTTCGCCGGCGTGACCGCGCTCGTCGCAGGCTTCGGCGCCGGCTGGACGGTCGACCGCATCGGTGGGCGCAACACGCTCCTGCTCGGGCTGGTGCTGCAGGCGGCCGCATTCGCAATGTTCCCGCTGATCCGCGAGCCGTGGCACGCCTTCGCGCTGCTCGGCCTCGAAGGGGTCGGCACAGCGTGCTTCTGGCCGGGCCAGTCGACGCTCCTCTCGCGGCTGACGCCGGACGAGGACCGCCACGCCGCCTTCGCGCTCCAGCGGATCAGCATGAACCTCGGCATCGGCCTGGGCAGCCTTGTCGGCGGGCTGATCGCGACCACCTCCGACCCCGCCAGCTTCACCCGCCTGTTCTTGCTCGACGCGGCGACGTTCTTCGTCTTCGTGCTCGTGCTCGGCAACGTCACCGAGCCGCGCGAGGATGCCGCGCAGGCCGAACAGGAGCGGGCGGGCGGCTACGGCGCCGTCTTCCGCGACCGCAACTTCGTCGGGCTGCTCGGGCTCAACGTCCTCTTCGTCGCCGTCGGCTATGAGGTCTTCGCGCTGCTGCCGCCGTTCGCCAAGAACTACGCCGAGGTCGACGAGCACTGGATCGGTTACATCTGGCTCGCGAACACGCTGCTGATCGTGATCGCGCAGCTGCCGGTCTCGAAGGCGCTCGAGGGCCGGCGGCGCATGGTCGCGCTCGCGCTCATGAACGTGCTGTGGGCGATCGCCGCGCTGGTCGTGCTCGGGGCCGGCATCTGGCTGACGGCGACGGCGGCTGCGCTCGCGTTCATGGTCGCGACGATGATCTTCGGCGTCGGCGAGACGTTGCAGGGCCCGACCCAGGCGCCGCTCGTCGCGGACCTTGCGCCCGAGCGGCTGCGCGGCCGCTACTTCGCGCTCGGCTCGATGTCGTGGAGCGCGGGCTCGATCCTCGGGCCAGCCGTCGGCGGCGCGCTGCTCGGCTGGCACCCGTTCGCCGTCTGGCCGCTCGCCGCGACCGTCTGCGTCGTCGCCGCCGCCGGCTGCCTCGCGCTCGAGCGAAGCCTGCCGGAGCGGGTACGCCGCACCCCGAGGCCACAGCCGCTGGCCCAGACGCCGATCACGCCGCCGCTAGACTTGGCGCCCGAGCGCCTGTAGCTCAGGGGATAGAGCGCGCGCCTCCGGAGCGCGAGGTCGCAGGTTCGATTCCTGCCAGGCGCGTTCTCCGCTTCCGTAGTGGCATCGCCGAGAGCTTGGCGGGAACGATTCACGGTTCGTCTCCCTCGTTTCTTCGGTGGCTTGATCGGGAGCGTCGGGTCGCCGTGCAGCATCCCGCGCAAGACGGCCCACTGAAAGAACCCCTTCAGGATCGAAATGTTCTTCGCCCTGGTACGGGTGGTCTGGTCGCCCCACTGGTCGTGGATGAACTCGTCTAGCCGCTCCGTCCCGATCGGCGGCTCGAAGCCGGGGAGCTCGAGATCAGCGAAGTAGCGGGCGAGCTTGTCCAGGCAGGACTCGTAGGTCTTGTACGTGTTCGGGAGCAGGCGGTCTCTGCTCTTGCGTAGGTATGCGCCTGCGTCTTGGCCGAGCGGAAACGCCCGATAGCCCTTGTCTTTCATGGCCTCTCAGGGCGACTACGAGCCTGACAACGACGACGACGACCCCGAACTGGGCGACCGCCTCCGCGACGCGCTCGGGATTAACCAGCCCGCCGCTTCGGACGTGATCGTTTTGCAACTCGTCCGGCCCCGCTGGTGGTGGTGGCTGACGCCGTGGCGAAAACGCTGCGACAGCTGCGGCCATGTGTTGACGAGGGAAGGCCGCGTGTGGCAGTGCCCAGCCGACGACCAATGGCATGAAACCCCCAGCTTTGCGCCGAACGGGTGGCTACGCCGTCGCCAGGTCAGGAAGTGGCTCGCACAGCGGCACAAGCTATGACGAGCTGCCGGTCTTACGCGCCTGCTCCGGCAAAGCCGTGCGTTCACGCTACGCCCCGAGCCCGCCGCCGGCTAGACGCTCTTTCGGCCATGGCCCGCAAGGTCTTGGCCGCTTCGTCGTAGCCTGGACTGGCAAGCGCGATCAGACTCGACGCGGCCAGCGCCGCCTCGTCGATCGTCGCGTGAGGATCCTCATCGAGGCGAGCGGCCGCACTCGGCGCAGGTCAGATCGAGGGCGATCGTTTCGGTTGCAGGCATCGTTGGCGACTGTACTTGGTACCTACCTGAGCGCATCTGAGCCGCCTAAGGGCGTGGCTGATTGCGCCTCAGCTGCTCTCGTCCGAGCAGCCTTGTAAACCAGGGTTGCTGGCTCGAGTCCAACATGCGGCAGCTTCGAAAGCGCCGGCAACACGCCCAAAACCCTTACAGAACAAGACCAGAGCGTCGGTTAGAGTCAATCGGTCTAGGAAGGAGGGGCGTTGAAAGCTGCGTGTGTCTTTCTCCTCGTCACTCTGACGGCAGCAGGTGGATTGAGCGGGGGAGTGTCTTCCGCCCGTTCCACGCCCGCGTTGGGACTGGACACGCAACCCTCATCGGCGGAGTGCGAGGAAGGTGCGTCGACGGTCGACATCAGCGGTGACCCCGCATTCGTCCCGGGAACGGTCGACGTGGCCTTCGGCACAACAATCTGCTGGAGGAACCAAGACGACTCGACGCATACGGTCATTTCAGACGCGGGAATCTTCGCGTCGGGCGACATCGCGCCGAGCGAGTCCTATTCGTTCACGTTCAACATCCCCGGCGTCTTTGAGTACCACGACGGGTTGAATCCGCAGATGACGGGCACCGTCATCGTCGACGCGCCTCCACCACCGCTGGGACTGCAGTTGTACTGCCCGACCGGTGCGAGAGTCATCGAGATGCGGAGCTTCGGTTTCGATCCGGCATCGGTCGGCGTTTCCTCTGGGACGATCGTCTGCTGGACGAACCAGGATGGCTGGACGCACACGGTCACCTCGGATACGGGTGCTTTCGACTCAGGCCTGATTGGACTCACGTGGACCTACTCCCTCAGGTTCGACGCGCCGGGTTCCTACGCGTACCACGACGCGCTCTATCCGTGCTTGACCGGCGCTGTCTACGTCGACACCGAGCCACCTCCGTCACCACCACCGCCGCCTTCCTGTCCACCGAGATCCGCGTGGAACTGTCCCACTGGCGCGAAGGTCGTCGACGTTCTTCTTCCGAGGGGTTTCAATCCGGAAACGGTGTCTGTCGCACCCGGTACGACGGTTTGCTGGAGGAATCCGGATGGCTGGACGCACACGGCCACCTCTGACTCAGGCCTCTTCGATTCAGGCGTTATCGCGATGGGGGACACATATTCCTTCGGATTTGAAACGACCGGGTCCTACGCGTATCACGACTCGTTGTATCCGTCGAAGACAGGCACGGTCAACGTCGTCGACTCGCGTTCTCCGGCCTCATTTCGCGTTCCGAAGGTCATTGGATTGAGGCTACCCACCGCGAAATCTCGCATCCGCCGGTCACGCGGCTCGGTCGGTCGTGTCAGGCGAGCGCACTCGAAGCGGGTCGGACGCGTGATCGCTCAGCGGCCTCTACCTGGGAAGCGGGCCTCAAGAGGCACCCGCGTGAACCTCGTCGTCGGGTCGTCGAGGTAGCTCGTATCGGTCTGCGGGACGGGAGAGCCTGAGCGGAGGCACACTCCCCCCTTGCGAGGAGGAGCGCGCTTTCTGCGGTCCGGTGTCGCCGTCGCATCCAGCACAGCCTTTCGGCACGAGACTCAAACGCTCCCAGGTCTGCCGTTACAGCTCGTCTCGCCTCCCGTACAGGACGGGTTTCTTTAGGTCTGGGCTTTTGGAAGGGGCGCATCTCTGATTACGGCCGCGCTCACCGGGGGTGGACTGGTGCGGGGGAGATCGGAGCCTTCCTTCGCCTCCTTGCCGCTTGCATGCCTCCCTCCGCTAGCCTGCGGCGGCTCCTGGCGGGAATGTCCCGCAGGTTCGATTCCTGCCAGGCGCGTTTCGGTCGCGCTGGGCATGCCGGACCGAGTGCCGAGCGACCAGCGCGCGCCGAGGTCGCGGAATGAGTCACGTAGCAGGAACGTTCGTGAAAGCAGTGGAGAAGGAGCCCGGTCGCCTGTTCGTGGTCAGCTGGCTCCTGTTCATCCCACTGATCGTGCTGTGCTTTCTGCCGTTCGCGTACCTCGCGGTCGCCGACTCACCCAGCGCGTGGGTATTCATGTTGCTCTGGTGGGTGCCGCTGCTACCGCTCGCGTTCGTGGCGTACGGTCTGCCGCGCCTGCGGCGATCCCGCTGACCGAGCGTCCGCCGCGCAGGCTGGTAGAGCGCAGATCGCAGACCCGGCGTAGACTCGGCCGGTGGACGAGCGAAGCGAACGCATCGCCAAGAACGAAGCCGTCTTCCGGGCGGCGAACCGCGAGATCGAGCAGGCCGACCAAGCCGCAGGCGCCGGGCCTGACGAGTTGATCGAAATCCTCTGCGAGTGCGGACGGCAGGGATGTGGCGGCGTGATCCGCTTGTCGATCGCGGACTATGACGCCGTTCACTCACAGGCGGACCGTTTCGTGGTCCTTCCGGGACACGAGACCCCCGAGATCGAGGGAGTCGTCGAGGAACGGTCCGGCTATCTCGTGGTCGACAAGTTCGGCGAGGCCGAGGACATCGTCGACGGGGAGCCGGGCTAGCCCAGGCGCCTCCTGTTTTTCCGTTTGGCCGCGCGTAAATCCGATCGCGCGCAATGCGAGTAGGACGTGTGATGGGCCGGGAGGGGGCACCGGGGATGGGTCCGCATCACCAGATCCGACGTCGCGTCGGCGTGATCGCCGCGGTCCTCGCCCTGTTCGGGCTCTCCATGATCGGTCTGGGGACGGATGCTCGCGGCGAGGCTGCACACGCTCCGCTCGCGCTCGACGAAAGCCCGGCCGTCGCCTTCGACGGGACGAACTATCTCGTGGTGTGGACGGACTACGGCTCAGGCACCGGTGACATCCATGCAGCCCGTGTCGCCGCTGACGGCTCCGTGCTCGACCCGGGCCCCGGGATTCCCATCTCGACTTCGCCCGACCAGCAGATCCTGCCCGCAGTCGCGTTCGACGGGACGAACTACCTCGTCGTCTGGCAGGACCGCCGCACTGAGAACGTCTACGACATCTACGGCGCGCGCGTCACTCCCGCAGGAGAGGTGCTCGACCCGGCGGGGATCCCGATCGCCACGGCAGCCGGCGAGCAGACCACCGCGGACGTTGCTTTCGACGGGACGAACTATCTCGTCACGTGGACCGACGGGGGCGGGAGCAGCGGACCCGAGGTCTACGGCGCTCGCGTCAGCACTACGGGGACGCTTCTCGACCCGGAGGGCATCCTCATCTCCATCGCGGGGACGTCGCAGAGCTCGGCGGCAGTGGCGTTCGATGGGACGAACTACCTCGTCACCTGGGAAGACGGGCGCGACGATCCCGTCAAGGACATCTGGGGCGCGCGCGTGAGCCCGGACGGGACCGTCCTCGACCCCGATGGGATCGCGATCGGCGTCGCCGCTCAGTACCAGTGGACACCGGATGTCGCGTTCGACGGGGAGAACTTCCTCGTCTCCTGGATGGACCGCCGGATCGGCGTCTGGAACATCTACGGAGCCCGAGTCACCCCGCAGGGGGCCGTGCTCGACCAGAACGGGATTCCGATCTCGACCGCGCCGGACTACCAGATCTACCCGGCGCTCGCCTTCGGGCAAGAGAACACGCTCGCCGTATGGCCCGACAAGCGCGACGGCGTCGACTACCACATCCACGGTGCGCGCGTGACTCGCGCCGGGACCGTTCTCGAGCCCGGTGGCATTCCGATCTCGACGGCGGCCGAGCAGGACGCTCCAGACGTTGCGTTCGACGGCTCGAACTACCTCGCGGTCTGGGAAGACGCGCGCTCGCAGGCTGGTACCGATATCTACGGCTCCCGTGTCAGCACCGCCGGCACGGTTTTGGATCCGGCCGGAATCCTGATCTCGGACGCTCTGCCGCAGCCTCCTCCTCCCCCTCCGCCCCCGCCGCCGCCACCGCCACCGCCGCCGCCACCTCCGCCCCCGCCACCTCCACCGCCACCTCCACCACCTCCACCACCGCCGCCACCACCACCACCGCCGCCACCACCTCCACCAGCACCACCTCCGCCACCGCCACCGCCACTTCGATGCCGGGTTCCCCGCGTGGTCGGTCTACGGCTCGCAGCCGGGAAGAGGAAGATTCGTGCGCGGCACTGCTCGGTCGGCAGAGTGAGGCGGGCTCACTCGCGACGCGCGGGGCGGATCATCCGACAGAGCCCGCGCGCCGGCGCGGTCCGGCGGCGGAACGCCCCAGTCGCGCTCGTCGTCGGCCGGCGCTGACGTCACAGCGGCGCCGAGCGACGGCCCGACTTTTCACAGTCTGGCCGGAGGTCAGGCCTGGCGGTCTGTGATCTTCTTCGGGCGTGGCTGGTGCCTACTTCCGCAGCCTGAACCCGCGCCTGCCCTTGCCCGTCTGGCTGCTCCAGGTCGGCGGGCTCACGAACTCTTTCGGGAACGGGCTCGTGCTCCCGTTCCTCGTCATCTACCTGCACAACATCCGCGGGTTCTCGCTCGGGACGGCAGGGCTCGTCGTCGCCGTCTCCTCGTTCGCGCAGCTCGTCGCCGGGGTGCTGGCGGGGCCGCTGATCGACCGAGTCGGCGCGCGGCCGACCCTCGCGGCGGGGCTCGTCCTGCAGGCGGTCGGCTTCGGGCTCCTGCCGCTCGTCCGTGAGCCCTGGGAGGCGTTCGTCCTCGTCGCGATCGAGGGCGCGGGCAGCGCAGGCTTCTGGCCGAGCCAGTCGACGCTGATCTCGCGCCTGACGCCGCCCGCCCGCCGGCACGCCGCGTTCGCCCAGCAGCGCGTGACGATGAACCTCGGGATCGGGCTCGGCGGTCTCGCGGCGGGCTGGATCGCGCACGTGCACGACCCGACGACGTTCACGGTGCTGTTCGTTCTCGACGCGCTGACGTTTCTCGCCTACGTCGTCGTGCTCGCCTTCATCCCCGACCCCGGGGTCTCGGCGGAGGACGCGGGCGAGGGACCTGCGACGTATGCCGCTGTCTTACGGCACAAGACGTTCCTCGGCCTCTGGACCCTCAACTTCCTGTTCGTCGCGGCCGGGTACTCGCTGTTCAACCTCCTCCCCGCGTTCGCCCGCGACCAGGCCGGCCTCAGCGAGCGCCAGATCGGGGCGATCTTCTTCGTGAACACGCTCGCGATCGTCCTCGCACAGCTTCCGCTCTCGCGCTGGATCGAGGGGCGGCGCAGGATGCGGGCGCTCGCGTTGATGCCGCTCCTGTGGGCGATTGCGTGGCTGGTCGTGGACGCCGGCGGGTACTGGCTCACAGCCGGTGCCGCATTCGCGCTGATCGCCTTCGCGGCCGTAGTGCTCGGCGTCGGGGAGTGCTTCCACGGCCCGGCGCACCAGGCGCTCGTGTCCGACATCGGCCCGCCGCACCTGCGCGGTCGCTATTTCGCCGTGCACAGCCTCTCGTGGGGGCTGGCCGGAACCGTCGGGCCGGCGGTCGGCGGCTTCATCCTTGCGGCGGCCCCGTTTGCCCTCTGGCCGCTCGCCTCGTGCGTCTGCCTGATCGCGATGCTGGGAGTCCTCTCGATCGAGCGTTTCATCCCGCGAGGGCTCCAGCGCATCCCACGCGACGAGCCGCTCATGCCTGCGCTGGCCGAGGGCCTCACAAACTGACCGCGCCTGCGTAGTCTCAATCGACATGAGAGCTGCGCTGGTCGTTTGCACCGCCGTTCTGCTCGCAGCCGGATGCTCGGACGGCAAGAGCGTGAGCCGTGCTCCGCGGCCGGCCATCGCCGCCGCCCTCCCGTCGACTCCGAACACGTGGCCTCGATACCCGCGGTATCCGACCGAGTCTTGTTGGGCGCGGCCCACGACGTCGCCTTCGGTCATGCGGGCCGCACCAAGTCTTCCGGTCCGGAAGCACAGGAGGCCGGCGTCGCCTGACGAGATCGTGCGCCGCCTACTCGCGCGCCTCGGTGACCGGTCGTTCGTTCGGGGCGTCGAGATCGATGCGCCACCTCCAGATCGGCTTCTGCGGCACGTCTTCCCTGGAGAGAAGCCGCCGGCAAATGCGCTCTGGGCGTATATCGACGCACCTCTCGCATCCGGAGAGGTGGGCGGGCGGAGCTCCCCGCAAGATCTCCGCGCTCGCGCCCTTGCGCGATGGGAAGCGACTCTTGTCGGAGGAGCGCTCCGCGACGACTTCTGCTCTGCGGGAGGCCGGCCGCTCGTCGGCTGGACCTTGTCGAGGTCGAGGACGATGATCGACGGCGGCGTCTCTGACGGCACGTTCGCGCTCAACCAGCACTTCCCGAACCTCTCGCGCAGCCAGTTCCGAGATCGTCTGGCACTGGTCGGGAAGCGGTTCGGATTCGAAGTCGAATCGATGCGCCTCCTACGTCCGCGCCAGCTTGCCCCGATCGTCGTCGTCAAGACGACGCGGGACCGAAAGCAGTTCATCTCGGACGTGCGCGCGATCGTCGACCTCCTCGACCCGACGTCCGGGTCAGGTCATCAAAGTGCGCTCACGTTCGAAGGCCTTTTCTTCGAGGCGCGCGACTCCGAAGGCCCTTTCGTTGGCGTCGACAACGCGTGGCGCGGGGAGGTCGTCGGCTCGCAGTGGTCGGCCGAACGGGACTTCTTTCCGTACGACCACGGCTGAGCCGCTCTAGGGCGGGGCCGCAGCCGGAGGCAGCACCATCGACGCCCGGACGTCTTGAAGAGGAGTGGCAGGAACCTTGATCAGTCCGCGGGTCGGGCGATCGAGGTCGAAGGTGACGAGCAGCAGCAACGTGACCATCGCCGCGGCCGCGAGCATCGCCACGACTCCACGGCCGAGTAGCGAGAGGTGCAGCGCGAGCAAGCCGAGAGCCACCGCCGCTCCGATCACCTCGACCCCCAGCACTGCGCCGGGCACGCGGTTGTTGAGCGCGGAGAGCCGGGTCGACTGGGCGTCGATCGTCGCGTTCAGGCTCTCCACGTAGAGCCGTGGAGCGCTTGCGACCGGGGCCGTAGAGATCGCCAGGCCGGCCTCGCTCCAAAGTCGCCGCTGGACGACGTCTTCCGCGCCGGTCGTACGGCGCATCCCGGCGCTGCCCGGCACCTCGTGGGAGATCCGGAGCGCGAGGTCGGTGTAGTGGCGCAGAAGGACGATCGAGCGACTTCGCGCAGGTTCGGGGATCAGCTGGGCTCGAAGGTAGGTCGTGCCGATCGCGTTCGCCTCGTCCACGCTCGCCGAACGGCGGTCCTCGTACCGTTCGAGCGCGAGGGAGAGGCCGAACGCGAGGATGAGCGCGACGAGCCCTAGCAGCGCGGCCTGGAGCACGCCGAACGGCTCGCGCAGGGCTGCCTGATGCTGACGTAGGTACCGCCCCGAGAGGTAACCGGCGAGCGTCGCCGCCACGATGACGACCAGGGTGAGCAACGCAAGCTGCCAGCTCGCGAGGGAGAAGAACACGCCGTCACGATGACAGCGGCAACGGACTTCGCCGGATGTTTCGTGGTTAGCCGAGCATCAGGCCCTCGGCCGCCTCGGACGGCTTCGGGTCGGGCAGCCGGAGCATCAGGAACGACGTCCCGAGCCCGGCGATCGCCGCGAGCAGCGGGATCAAGAGCGCCACCTGGAGCGCGATGTCCCGCGCGTCGGTGTTGATGTCGGTGATCGCTTCCTGCACCGCGGGCGGCTCGCCGGCGACGATCTTCGCGAGCTGCGTGTCGCTCATCACCTCGGCGTCGTCCTCCAGCGCGTCGGCGATCTGCGCCTGTTGAGCCTCTGGGATCACCTTGCTGGACTCGGCCTGGTGGGTGAACGTGAGCGAGAGCGTCGCCAGCATGATCGCCCCAGCGAAGGCAAGGCCGAACGAGAGCCCGAACGAGCCGCCCGCGGAGTTGACGCCCGCCGCCTCGCTCACGCGCTCAGCCGAGATCGGGGCGAGCGTGTAGTTGTTGAGCTGCGAGACGAGCAGGCCGAGGCCGGACCCGGCGATGAGCAGCGGGATGAAGAGCCACCAGCCCGAATCCGCGCGCGGCACGATCGGGATCAGCAGCGCAACGCCGACGGTCACGAGCGCGAAGCCGATGCGGATGATCGCCCCGGCGCTACGGCGGCCGGCACGCCGCCCCGCGACGAGGGCAACGGCGAACATGCTCAGCGACAGCGGCGCGATCGAGAGCCCGGCCCCCATCGCCGTGTACTCGAGCACCATCTGCAGATAGATCGGCAGGGCGATCATCAGGCCGCCGAGCGCGATCTGCTGCAGCATCTGTCCTGTAATCCCCAGGCGGAACACCGCCGACTTGAAGAGATCGGGGTCGATCAGCGCCGCCTTGCCCTCGCGCTTGCGGCGCAGGAGCCACCACGCGAACGACCCGAGCCCGACGAAGCCGACCGCGAGCAGCGCGGCCACGGACTCCCCGCCCTCCTGCCAGACGAGGATGCTGAGCACGACGCCGCCCATCCCCAGCACGGACAGGACCGCGCCGACGACGTCCACCTGCCTCGAGCCCGTGTACGGCGCGTCCTTCACCAGCTTGATGCCCACGAGCACGATCGCGATCACCGCGTCCTCGAGCAGGAAGGCGATGCGCCAAGAGAGGTAGGTCGTGATGAACCCACCGATCAAGGGGCCGACGGCGGCCGCGATCGCAGCTGCCGCGCCGACCATCGCGTACGCCTTCTTCTGCATCGCGCCGCTGAAGTTCCCATGAACGAGCGACTGCATCGCCGGTAGCAGGAGCGACGCGCCGAGCCCGCCGATGATCGCCCAGAAGATGATGATCGTGCCGAGGTTCTGCGCCAGCGCCATCGCCAGCGCGCCGACCGCGTAGGCGAGGA
>JBIOZO010000178.1:0-14990 GCA_044871215.1 Gaiellaceae bacterium
AAGCCGATCTTGGGCGAGTCGGGCGCCATCCGCTTCGCGCGCGACTTGCCGAAGCTCATCACCTTCGAGCCACCGCCCTGGACCTGGTTCATCAGGAAGATCCAGAAGGCGATCAGGATGATGAAGGGGAGCAGCGAGAAGAACGCGCTGACCCATGAGAAACCGCCCGTGCCCTTCGAGTCGAAGTCGATCCCCTTGTCCTCGAGGACGCGGGTAATGCCCGGCACCGACTCGTCGGCCGGGTAGTGGACGGTGATCTTCTTGTCGCCCTGGGTGATCGCCGTGGCGCTTATCTGGCGCTTGCCGGGGTTGAAGACGACGTGCTCGACGCCATTCTGCTTCGCCAGCGCAATGAACTCGGAGAGGGTCGCCTTCTTCTCGCTCTTCGAATGGGGGATCAGCGTCTGGCTCGCCACCCACACGAGGAGGACGATGACGACGAGCGGGAAGAGCGCTGAGCGGAAGAATCGGTTCACTTTGGCCCTCTATCGGACAGGGTACCAGCGAGTATGAGCCTCACCGGTACCCGGATTGGGGTGGTTTCATAGCGGGTCTGAGAGCAGGTGCTCGTCAAGTACGCCGACGTAGGGCAGGTTCCTGTACCGCTCGGCGAAGTCGAGGCCGTAGCCGACCACGAACTTGTTCGGGATCTCGAAGCCCACATACCGCACAGGAACGTCGATCTCGCGGCGCGAGGGCTTGGTCAGAAGGGCGCAGACCTCGAGGCTCGACGGCTCGCGCGACTCGAGGTTGCGGATCAGGTACGAGAGCGTCAGGCCCGAGTCGATGATGTCCTCCACCACGAGTACGTCGCGCCCCTCGATGTTGATGTCGAGGTCCTTCAGGATCCGGACGATCCCTGACGAGTCCGTCGCGTCGCCGTAGCTCGAGATCGCCATGAAGTCGACCTCGCAGGGCACGGTCAGGTGCCGCATCAGGTCGGCCATGAAGAAGACCGCGCCTTTGAGCACGCCGATCAGCAGCAGGTCGCGGCCCTCGTAGTCGGCCGACACCTCGGCGCCGAGCTCGGCCACGCGCCCGGCCAAAGTGTCCTGGTCGATCAGGACCTCGCCGACGGCGCGCTCGAGCTCCGTCTGGCTCATGTTCGCTCGGCCCTCACTCCCGGCGCCTCGACGAGGCCCGGAACCGCGACGACCTCGCGCCCGCGTACGACGAGGGGCCATGCCTCTCGTTCCGACCGCGGGATCTTGGCGTCGACGAACACGTCCTGGATCTTCTTGCGGCGCCCGGCGAGCCTGTCGCCCGGTCGCCAGCTTCGTACCTTAAGGCCTGCGAGCTCGGATTCGATCGTCCACGGGCCCCAGCGCACGCGGCCCTCGAGGGCCACTGGCGTCTGCTCGAGCCAGACGCGGTCGTACTCGCGCACCGCCGTGAGGCCCTGGCCGAGGTCGACCCTGCCTGACCCGTCGGCCGAGGCGAGCAGCTGGTCGAGCCTCGACGGGCTCTGCTCGGCGAGCCGCAGCAAGTTCTGCTCCGCACCGGGATGAAGTCGGCGCAGGAGCGGCAACAGCTCTTCGCGGATCAGGCCCCGGCGGGTGTCGGCATTCGAGCTGTCCGTTCGGAACTGCAGACCCTCGGCACGACAGTAGGCCTCGGTCTCCGCGCGCCAGAGCGTCAGCAGGGGACGGACGACGCCGTCCTCCCGCTTAGGCTTGATGCCCTTGGCGTTCCCGCTCGCGACGAGGCGGTAGAGCACGGTCTCGACCTGGTCCGAGGCCGTGTGACCGGTCGCACGGAGCCGGTCGCCCGCGAACGAGTAACGGATGCGCCGCAGCTCATCCTCCGTGCGGCCGCCGCGGCCGTCGACGATCTCGGCGCCGAAGGCCTCACGGCAGAAACGTGCGTCATCGTCCGACTCGGCTCCCCGCAGCCCGTGATCCACGTGTAACGCGGAGACCCGGTAGCCGAGCACGCGGAGCGAATGCCAGAGGCACGTGGAGTCGGCCCCGCCCGAGACGAGCGCTACGACCTGGCCCCCCCGTGAGATCAACTCGTGGGCGCGCACGTGCGCCTCGATGCGCGCGCGCAGCTCGCGTGGCGTGTCCACCGCCACAGTCTTGCACCGTGGAAGTGCGCTAGAGCAGCGGCTGGACGTCGCAGCCGAGCTGGCCGAGCGGCCGCTCGGCGTGCAGCAGGACCGTGTGCGCGTAGTTCGCCAGGCCGTAGGCGCGGTACATGTGCGGCCCAGCGTCCTTGTGCCGCTCGTGGAGCTGCACACCCTTCGCGTACTCGGTCAGCATCCCCGTCACCAGCCGCCGGCTCTGCCGCAGTGAAAAGTCCGTCGGACCCGTGCCCCGCATGATCTTGGCCGCCGCCTTTGCCTGGCCGACGACGTCCTCTGCTGACGCGTCACCGCTCTGGTACTGCTCGCTCCAGAGCTCGAGCGCGGTCATGTTCGTCCGGGCGGCCTCGATGAACTGCCGGTCGGTTGCCGAGCAGGTGTGAACCAGCCGGTTCGGGCGCGCGCGTCCGTTGGTCACGAGCGCAAGCGCGATCGCAACGATGACGAGCAGGCCAGCCGCAGAGAGGCCGATTCGCCGCACGACCACATTTTCGGCATCCGCCCGTCGCCGAGCCTCCCCCGTTCGGGGCCTTTTTTCAGACGAAGACGAGGCTGCGGTAGGAGATCGTGTGACGCATCCCGACGTTTTCGTAGACCCGGATCGCTGGCGCGTTCTCGGCCCGCACGAACAGACAGACCGCAGGAACGCGCTCGAGCAACAGGCGGCAAAGGTCGCGCATGCCGCGCTGCGCGTAGCCCCGGCCTCGGACGCTCGAATCGACCCAGACCTGCTGGAGCTGCACCGCGGAAGGCGTCCACGCCGAGGCCTCGGCCTTGAACAGGATGGTGCCGCCCTCGCTCCAGAGCCACGAGCGACGGTCCTCGATCTGCATGCGCGTGCGCCAGCGGAAGCTCTCCGGGTCGCGCGCGAGCGGGTCGATCCCGAGCTCCTCGCGGTGCGCGGCGGCGCACGCGGGCACGAGCAGCTCGAAGTCGTCCTGCGTCGCCGGGCGCAAGGCCGTCTCGCCGGGCTCCGGCGGCTCCTCGAGCACGTAGACGGGCTGGCCCGGCCGGTCCTCGCGCGGAGTCGGCATGCGGTGCCTGCCCTCGGCCCAGAAGTCACTGACGGCGTTCTCCTCGCCGATCACCAGCCTCGCGCGGCGCGCCCCGTCGATGCCCGCGAATGCGCCACACCCGGAACCCGAGGGCACCAGGTTCGTGCCGATGTGGCAGAGCGCCTGCAGACGGCCGGCCTCCGCGACTCCGGTGAAGCGCCCGAGCCCCCGGCGCGCGACGTCCTCGAGGAAGACGCGCTCGATCGGGTCCTCGGCGCAGAACGCCAGGATCTCGTCCAGCGCCGGTTCGGTCAGCGCGGCCACGGCCTCAACTTTAGGCTCTCCCGCATGCCGATCCACGTCCGCGCGGAGGCCGGGGAATACGGGGAGGCCTGCCTCCTCCCCGGCGACCCGCTGCGCGCCAAGTACATCGCCGAGACCTACTTCGACAACCCCGTGCAGCGCAACGGGGAGCGCGGCATGCTCGGCTACTCCGGCGAGTGGGAAGGCAAGCCTGTCTCGGTGCAGTCGACCGGGATGGGCTGCCCGTCGGCGGCGATCGTGATGGAGGAGCTCGTGCAGCTCGGGGTCAAGCGCTTCCTGCGCGTCGGCACGTGCGGCGGGCTGCAGGAAGATCTCCAGCTCGGCGACCTGATCGTGGCGGTTTCGGCCGTGCCCGCGGATGGCACCGCGCGGCACTACGTCGGCCAGGAGCCGCACGTGCCGACCGCCGACTGGGAGCTCGTCCACTCGGCCGTGCACGCGGCCAAGGAGCTCGACCAGCCGCTGCGGGTCGGCGCGATCGCGTCCAGCGACACCTTCTACGACCCCGATCCCGAGCGGCACAAGCGCTGGTCGGCGCGGGGCGTGCTCGGCGTCGAAATGGAGGCGGCGGTCCTGTTTACGATCGGCTCCCTGCGGGGGGTGAAGGCCGGGTGCCTGCTCACCGTCAGCGACATCGTGATCGGCGAGGAGTTCACCCGCATCTCCGACGACGAGCTTCGGGCAGCGGTTGACCGCATGACGCGGGTCGCGCTCGCGACCGTCACCGATTCTCATTAGCGAGGCCGTCTTCCTCGTCAACCCTGCGGCCGAGAACGGCGCGGCCGGCCGGGACTGGCCGGAGCTCGCCCACCGCGCCGCCGCGCTGGGTCTCCGAGGCGAGGCGCTGCTCTCCGAGCGGCCGGGCCACCTCACGGAGCTCGCCAGGCGAGCCTCCGAGACCGCCTCCCTCCTGGTCGCGGTGGGCGGCGACGGGACCGTGCACGAGGTCGTGAACGGGATCGCCGGCCTCGACGTCGAGCTCGCCGTGATCCCCCGCGGCACGGGCTGGGACTTCGTCCGCACGTTCGACATCCCACGGAAGCTCGAGCCGGCGGTCGAGGTCGCGCTGCACGGGCAGACGCGGACGATCGACCTCGGCCGTGCGCACTACCGTGGCTGGGACGGCTCCGAGGGCGAGGCGCTGTTCGCGAACGTCGCCAGCGCGGGCATGAGCGGTGCGATCGCCAAGCGCGCGAACGAGACCTCCAAGGCCCTCGGCGGCAAGGTCTCGTACGCCTGGGCGACCTTCGCGGTCTTCTCGCGCTGGCAGAACGGCGAGGTCACGGTGCGCGTCGACGGTGAGGAGCATCGCGGCCGCATGCACGACGTGATCGTCGCGAACGGCCGCTACCTCGGCGGCGGCATGAAGATGCTCCCCGAGGCCGAGCCCGACGACGGCCGGCTGGACGTCCTGCTGATCGGCGACCTCGCGAAGCGCGACCTGCTGCTGACGATGCCGAAGACCTACCGCGGCACCCACCTGCCGCACCCGAAGGCGACCGCCCTCAGCGGCTCGGTCGTCGAGGTCGACGCGCCCGAGCCGCTGCCGGTGCAGCTCGACGGCGAGCAGCCCGGCACGACACCGGCGCGCTTCGAGCTCGTGCCGCAGGCGCTGCGGCTGCGCGTCCCGGGCTAGCTGTTCGGTTTGGGCTTCGGCTTGGCGGCCGCGCGCTTGGGCGCTGGCTTGCGGGCCGGCTTCGACGCCTTCGAGAGGTCGTCGACCTTCTTCTCGAGCGAGGCCACGCGGCGCTCGAGCGCGTCGAGCCCCCGGACCTTCTTCTGCAGGTCGTCGACCCGCTCCTTGAGCTGATTGGCGTTCTCGACGAACTTCTGCGCGCCGGGCATGTCGTTGATGCGGCCGATCACGTCCTCGCCGCGCGCGGCGAGCCGGGCGAACAGATCCTCCATGCTCTTCTGAGCCATGCGCCCTTTATACCCGACCCGGCACGCGCTCGACGCGGAACGCGAGCTCGTAGCACCCCAGCGTGTTCACGGCCGGGCAGGTCGACCCATGACGATGTGGCCGCAAGCGATGGAGCCCGATCGCGGCGGCAGGCGATCGGAAGTGCGCGACCGAAACCCCCGGCACGTCGTCCCCGTCGAAGGTCCCGAACTCGGTCGAGCGCGGGCACGGCGTCATCGCATGCGAGGCGCCATCCGCGTTGCCGAGCGAGCCGAAGTCACACTCGCGCGTGAAGACGAACACGCGCCAGGGCCGGCCCCGCGGGAGGTGGAGGTCGAAGGCCGGCCCGCCGCGGAAGACCTGCCCGTCGCGGGCCCGCAGGAGGCCGCCGCCCCACATCTTCCAGACGCCGGCAGCGTCGACATAGACGTTCCACTCCCCGGGCGGGCTCGACACCTGCTCGCCGTGGGTCGTCTCCTTCGAGCCGCAGGTGCTGCGGCCGCCTGGGCAGCCGGGATCCATCGCGCGGCGGACAAGCAACCGCAGGAAGCGGACGCGGACGTGCTCCGTCGGCGCGCCCCGAGGCCAGCGAGCGAGCACGCGCTGGGCGACGACAAGCCGTCGGCCCGGCGTCGCGTGCAGCGCGAGCGTGACGTCGAGTCCGTTCCCGCGGAGGCGCGTGCGCGCCCGAGGAGCGCCGGACGAGCTGCCTGCGTCCACGACACGGACCTCGAGGCGTGCACCGGGCGGCCGCTCCGGCAACGGGAGTCGGAAGCGGTACGAGCCGCTCACGTCCTGCCATGAGGGCTCGACTGCGAGGCAGGCCCGGAAGCTGGCGACCGCACCCTTGGACAGGTGCGCGCAGTCAGCCTCGACGCCGGCGAATGTCTTGTCGGTCGAGACGAACAGGTCGCCCTCGCCCGAACGCTGCACCCAGAGCGCGCGGAACGGATGGATCTCGGTTCGCTCGCCGCCGCCGGCCCAGTGGCCGCAGTCCCAAACCCAGGAGCCGATCATCGCCACGCGGTCGCCGGCCTCGGGCCACGCGAAGAACGGCAGCGATCCTTGCTCCCGCTCGACATGCACGCGCCCAGTCGACTCGTTCTTCCCGGCGAAGTTGCCAGTGCGCTCCGTGCCCGAGCCTCCGAGCAGTCCACGGTAGGCGGGATCGGGCAGGACGTTCAGGTTCAGGTCGTAGCTGCGGTGGATCGTCGGCAAGTCCTCGGGCGTCGGATGTACGGCGAGGTCGCGCTCGTAGCGCGAGTCGACCCGACCCTCGAGGCGCCGCGGCGGCGGCGCAGGCGCGGAAGCCGGTGCGTTGCGGTCGCCGACGTAGGCCCAGGTCGGGATCGTCTGCTGCGCCTGCGCCAGGTAGTCGCGGCCGCAGCCGTCCGGGCGTGCGTCGACCTCCGGGTCGGCCGCCGGGCCCTGGCGGGCGGTGACCGCCAGCGTCGCCCCGACACCCGCACAGATCAAGGCGAGCGCGAGTACCACGAGGCGGCGGGTCACTTCCGGATGACGACGGGCGTGCCGGCCGGCGTCACCTTGAACAGCCGCCGCAGCACCGCGTTCCGGACCCGGATGCAGCCGTTCGAAACGGCATGGCCGATCGACCAGGGCTCGTTCGTCCCGTGGATCGCGATCGGCCCGCCTTGCGCCCAGCTCGTCAACACGTTCGAGTAGGCCGAGACACCGAGTGCCGCGGGGCCGAACGGCCCTCCGGCGTCGGAAGGGATCAGGCGCTGGTTGACGTAGTAGCGCCCGGTCGGCGTGGGCGTCGCCGAGGAGCCGACAGCCACCGTCGTGGCGAGCACGCGGCGGCCCTTGCGGTAGAGCGTCAGGCGCTTGCTCGAGAGGTCGACGACGACCCGAGAATGGACCCGGCCGATATCGACCTTGCCGGCGCGGACGTAGCCGGTTACGCCGTTTGGCTTGATCGGCAGCTGGACGCGGAACCAGCGCGGCGCGCAATCGGTTCCCCGCACGGTGCTCAGCACGCGGAACACGGTCGGGAAGCGGTTGACGTTCAGGCGGCCGAAGCGAGCGAAGGGCTTTGCCCCCGGGCGCCGGTAGGCCTTCGCGCTGGTGCGAACGAAGGCGGCCACCGCGACGTTCGGGCTCCCCGCGCGCACGACGCCCGCGCGGCACTTCGGCGAGTCGACCGGCGCCAGCGAGCCGGCGGCCGGATGAGCGGTCGAGCCGCAGGCGGCGAGCACGAGCAGAACCGGAGACCAGGCCAGCAGGCGTCTCACGAAGAGGAGAGTAGCCACAGTTCGCGGTTCCCGAAGCGTCACAACTTCGTCACCCTTTTTGGCGTCGTATCCTCCGACGGCGAAGCTACGGTAGGACGAGGACATGGGTCAGTTGATCCTGCATCGCGGAAGGCTCCATCGGCACACGGGCGTGCGGACGTACCTGCTGCTGCAGCGGCTCGGCGTGCCCTACGAGTTCGAGCGCACGGTCTGCTCCGAGTGCCGACGCGTGCTGGGCGAGCGTCCGCTGAAGCGCGCCGTGGCCTAGCGTTCTCTGCGTAGCGCGTCAAGAACGGGCGGTAGGACCTCGCCGGCACTCCTCTCGACGCGCAGGGTGGCCCGACCGTCGAACGGCGTCGGCCCGCGGTTGACGATTGCGAGCGCGCCGCCCGCGGCGAGCGTCTCTTCGGGCAGCCCCGCTACTGGGTAGACCTCCAGCGCGGAGCCGACGACGAGCAGCAGGCTCGCCCCTCGCGCCAGGCGACTCGCGCGCTCGATCGCCTCGACCGGCAGGAGCTCGCCGAAGAAGACGACGTCCGGCTTCAGCACCTCGCCGCACGACGGGCACGCGGGCGCGTCGGCCTCGACCAGTAGCTCGAGCACGCGATCCAGCGGCTCGCGTGCCCCACACGCCGGGCAGGTCGCGCCGCGGATCGAGCCGTGCACCTCAACCACCCCGCGGCTGCCGGCCCGCTCGTGCAGGAGGTCGATGTTCTGCGTGACGACCGCCTCGACGAAGCCGAGCCGCTCGAGCTCGGCGAGCGCGAGATGCGCCGCGTTCGGCTCCGCCCCGGTCAGCATCGCCACGCGTGGCTTGTAGAAGCTCCAAACCTTGCGCGGGTCGGCGCGGAACGCGTCGATCGAGCCGTACTCGAGCGGGTCGAACTTCGTCCAGATCCCGGTCGGCGAGCGAAAGTCCGGGATGCCGCTCTCGGTCGAGACGCCTGCACCCGTGAGCACGACGCAGGGCTGCCGCGAGCGGATCAGCTCGGCCAACGCTTCCATCGAGCGATCGTAGAGACTGCCTCGCCGTGGACTTCCACTTCGAGACCCAGGTACGCGTGCGCTTCGCCGAGACCGACGCGCAGGGAATCGCGCACAACTCGGTCTACCTCGTCTGGTTCGAGGTGACGCGCATCGATTACCTGGCGCGCTTCCGCGGCGGCTATCCGGGGCTGCGTGCCGAGGGCGTCGAGGCGCTGACGATCGAGTCGCACGTCCGCTACCTCGCTCCTGCGCGGTTCGACGACCGGCTCACGATCCGCGCCCGCTGCGGCGATCTGCGCGGCGCGCGGTTCCGCTTCGACTACTCCGTCGAGCGCGAAGGCGCAGCGATCGCCGATGGTTGGACTGCGCACGCCTGCGTCGACGCGGTCACGCACCGGCCGATCCGCGTGCCGGACTGGCTCGCGGCCGAGATCGCTACTGCGGAGCCGTGACGCCGGTCGCGCCGGTCGGCCCGCTCGGCCCGCTCGGGCCGGTCGGGCCCTTCTTCTTCGGCGGCGCGGGCCGCGCCTTCGTCCCGACGTGGATGACCCTGTCCTCGCCACGGTAGGACGAGTACCACGTGTTGTCGTAGAGCAGCGCGCCCGACGCTGTGTAGACCTTGCGCTCGACGCTCGTCGACCGCGAGGGCTCGCCACTTTCCTCGACGTAGGTCGTGCCGACGTACATCGACGGGTCGGGCACGCGCTTGAGCGGCGCGGCGCCGGTCGCGACGAGCGGCCGCGTCTCGCTCTCGACCCTGCGGTTGATCGGCGTCCCGTAGAGCTCGACCTGGAGGGACGACGAGCCGACGTACGTGCGCAGCAGCAGCCAGTGCGGTGTGTCGTTGACGAACTTCAGGTCGACGTCGGGGTAGTTGACAGTCGCGTCGCGGCCCTGCGGATAGTGGCTGATGTAAAGCGCGTGGTTCGTCCGCTCGGTGATCTTCAGGCCGGCCTCGTAGGCGGCGTTGAAGACGGTCGTCGACACCTGACAGACCCCGCCGCCGAGCCCCGTCGTCAGCTCCCCGTTGATGATCACGGGCGCTTCCCGGAATCCCTTGTCGGCCGTGCGCGCGCCGGTCGCCTGGTTGAAGGAGAAGGTGGCGCCGGGCGCGATCAGCTTGCCGTCGATCAGCCGAGCCACGAGCTGAACGTTGTGGATGCGGTTCGGATCGCCGCCGTAGATCGTCTCGTACCCGGCGATGCGCGACGTAATCCCCATCGCCTTCGCCTGCGCTGTCGACCGGTTGGGCTGCGCGTAGGTGACGACGACCCGCGCCGTGCGGGCCTGCGGCGCTAGCGCGGCGGCGAGGATGCGGCGGCCGGTCGGGCCGGCGGCGACCACGCGGCCCGGCCGCGCGGGCGCGACCACGACGTGGCCAGAGGCGAGCACCCGGAAGGTGGCGTCGCGCGCGGGCTTGTCGATCCCACGGCCGAGTCGTGCGAAGTAGCGGGTCGCGCCCGGCCCGCCGACCGCAAGGGCCTTGGTACCGCCGTGCGGGAGCTGCAGAATCGCGGCGAGCTGGCGCGCCGGCAGCCACCAGGACGCGACGCCTAGCTGCATGCGCACCGGGCGGGCCAGAGCAGTGCGCACCTGCGCGGCGACCGGCGTCAGGTCGGCCGCGCGCACCTTCGGCGCGTCGACGCGAACGGGCAGCGCAACAGGCGCTCCGCGCCGGAAGCTCGCGAGCGCGTGGACGATCGTGTCCCCGGCCTTCTCCCGGTCGAGGATGCTGCCGCCCCGCGCCGGCAGCACGACGGGCTTGAGGCCCCGCAGCACGATTGCGGCGTCATTGTGCGGGCGGTTGACAGCCTTCGC
This sequence comes from Gaiellaceae bacterium, assembly GCA_044871215.1. Classification (GTDB taxonomy): domain Bacteria; phylum Actinomycetota; class Thermoleophilia; order Gaiellales; family Gaiellaceae; genus AC-32. Next base: position 10,363 of record JBIOZO010000178.1, read on the forward strand.
CATACGGCCGACCTCGAAGACGAGTGCCCGCTCGAGGACGCGCGTCGGCGGCGAGACGTCAGCGCCGAAGACGCGCACGCCGAGCCGCTTGAAGCCGCGGATCGGGCCGACGCCGTCGCCCTGGTCGAGGGCGAGCTTCGCCGCAGCGTTCCAGTCGGCCTCGACGCCGAGGCTCACGGGCTTCAGCCGCCACCTGTGCCCGGCTGCGGTGAACGTGACCGGCGCCTCCGACAGGGCGGCGGCACGGCGCTCGAGCTTCGAGCGCGCCTGGGCGGCGGTCAGCCCACCGACGTCGACGCCGTCGATCTTGACCCCGGCCGCGATCGTGCCCGACGAGCCGGCGAAGATGAAACCGAGCACGGCACCGCCGACCGCGGCGACGATCGCGAGCACCACCAGCCGTTGCGCGAGCAACGTCCTGGAACGGCTGCGACGTCGGTTGCGGACCCGGAGCGGCCCAGTCCCTGCCTCGACGCGCAAGGCGCGAAGTCTAGCGGCGGCGCCAGCCGTTCTAGTGGTCTCGTGGAAGGAAGATTTCGCGTGCGATCACGAGCCGCTGGATCTGCGAGGTGCCCTCGTAGATCTGGAACAGCTTCGCGTCGCGCATCAGCTTCTCGACCGGGTACTCCTTGATGTAGCCGTAGCCGCCGAAGACCTGCACGGCGTCGGTCGTGACCTTCATGGCCGTGTCCGCAGCGAAGCGCTTCGCGTACGACGACTGCAGCGTCGCTCGCTGGCCCTGGTCGAGCAGCCACGCGGCCTGCCACACGAGCAGGCGCGCGGCCTCGATCTCGGCCGCCATGTCGGCGACGAGGAAGTTGACGCCCTGATTCATCGCGATCGGCTGGCCGAACTGGACGCGCTCGCGCGAGTACTCGACCGCGTGCTCGAACGCAGCTCGTGCGACGCCGACCGCGCCCGCGGCGGTGCCGGGCCGCGTACGGTCGAGCGTCTGCATCGCGATCTTGAAGCCCTGCCCCTCCTCGCCGAGGCGGTTCGCGGCCGGGACCCTCACGTCTTGAAACGCGAGCGCGGAGGTGTCGGTCGCACGCTGGCCCATCTTGTCGAGGTGCTTCTCGACCGTCACGCCGTCGAGGTCGGTCGGGACGACGAAGGCGGTCAGGCCACGGTGGCCGGCCTCCTTGTCGGTCGAGGCGAACACGGTCAGCCAGGAAGCGTGACCTGCGTTGGTGATGAACATCTTCGAGCCGTTGATGACGTACTCGTCGCCGCGGCGGACGGCCGTCGTTTGGATCCCCGAGACGTCCGAGCCCGCGTTCGGCTCGGTGAGGCCGAACGAGCAGAGGATCGGCTCCTCCAGCAGCGGCGGCAGCCACTCGCGCTGCTGCTCCTCGGCGCCCGCGAGCTGCACCGGCAACGCGCCGAGGATGTTGGCCACGATCGAGGTCCCGATCCCGGAGCAACCCCAGCAGAGCTCCTCGCCGATCAGCACGCCCTCGAAGCCGCCGAGACCGGGCCCGCCCAGCTCTTCGGGCATGTGCGGGTTCATCAGGCCGACCTCGTGCGCGCTCGCGATCACGTCGGCCGGGTGGATCTGCTGCTCGTCGTACTCGGCCGCTTTCGGCCTGATCTCCCGCTGTGCGAACTCGCGCGCAAGGTCGCGCAGCGCCTTCTGCTCGTCCGTCAGCGCGAAGGACACGCCGCTGCCGATTGCCTCTGTCGTAGCCACGCCTACCTCGTTGATTGACTAGTCAGTCAAAGAGTAGCGCTGGGCTCGCGCCACCGAAACCCGGTCGCTTCCGGCGCGGCCTCGAGCGGGCTCGGAGGCAGCCCGGGTCGCGGCTCCGGCGCGTTGTATGCGCGCGGCGCGACGTCGTTCGGGCCGTCGGGGTGGAAGAGCGAAGCGAGGTACTGGATCTGGCCGCGGCCCGGGCCGAGCTCGAACATCCCGCCGCCGTAGAGCGCGATCCCGTGCTCCTCGCAGTGGGTGTAGAAGCCGAGCACCTCTTCGAGCCGCCCGAAGCGCGAGGGCTTCGAGTTGAGGACGCGCGGCGGGAAGGCGAGCGCCTCGACGTCGCCGACCGAGTGGATCGGCGCGTCCCAGGTGACGCGGTCGCGGTACGGCTCCAGCACGGCGTCGGTCTCAGGCGTCCTCGCCGGATCTTCGAGGTAGGCGGCGGGAAAGCCCTCGGCGACGCGGCGGTACAGCTCCGGGTCCGGCGGCGGGCCGTCGTCGGCGCTGTAGTAGGCCTTGTAGTCGGCGGTGACGACCGCACCCGTGGCTGCAAGCTCTGCGATCAGCTCATCGGTCCAGTTCGCGCCCGGGTCGAGCTTGAAGCGGTGGCTCGGCTCCAGCTCGAGCCAGCGCAGCACCGTCCGCGCGGTCGGTGGGTCGCCGAGGCCCGGCGAGATGACGAACGACACCGGCCGCGGGTCGCGGCCGACGGCTTCGGCCAGGCTCGTGCCGGCCTGCCGCAGCGCCAGGTCGAGGGCGGCGCTCTCGTAGGCCCAGCGGTGGTGCGGCGAGGGCATCTCGAGGCCGTCCGAGAACGACTCGAGCGTCCACTCGCCCTGGAGCGGCAGCACCGCGCCGGCCGCCTGCTCGAGGTCGTGATGCTCGGCGTACCAGGTGATGTCCTCGCCGAGACCCTCCTCCCCACCGCCGTGCAGGTGGACGACGGTGCTGACGCGGGTGAACCCACGCGTGACCGGCTGCTCGAGCCGCTCGAGCTCGTAGCGCTCGACTTCGAGCGTGAGCGGTGCCAGGCGCTTCCATACACTCTCTGCCATGGACTTCGACCTTACCCCGGAACAGCGATTGATTCAGGACACTGTGCGCACGTTCGTCGACGAGCGCGTGCTGCCGAACGCGATCGAGAACGACATCAACCATCACCTCGACATGGACGCGATCGCGGGGATGGCCGAGCTTGGCGTACTCGGGATCGTGATCCCGGAGGAGTACGGCGGCGCCGGTCTCGACTTCGTGGCCGAGGCGCTCGCCTGCGAGGAGATCGAGCGCGGCGAGGCCGCCTTCCGGACGCTGATCTCGGTGCACGTGGGGCTGAACTCGCTCTCGCTGCTGCGCTACGCGAACGAGGAGCAGAAGCAGAAGTACCTGGCGCCGCAGGCGCGCGGCGAGAAGCTCGCCTGCTTCGGGCTGACCGAGCCGGCGGCCGGGTCGGATGTCGCGGCGATGCTCACGACCGCCCGCCGCGAGGGCGACTCGTACGTCCTGAACGGCCAGAAGAACTGGATCTCGTACGCGAGCGTCGCGGACCACCAGCTGGTCTTCGCCAAGACCGACGCGTCCGCGAAGCACAAGGGCATCTCGGCCTTCATCGTCGAGCGCGAGTGGCCGGGCGTGACCACCCGCGACACCGAGCACAAGCTCGGCGTCTGGGCGGGCTCGACCGGCGAGCTCTTCTTCGAGAACGTCGAGGTGCCTGCCGAGAACCTCGTCGGCGAGGAGGGCCAGGGGTTCGAGATCGCGATGTACGGGCTCGACCAAGGGCGCTTCACGGTGGCGGCCGGCGCGTGCGGCGTCGTGCGCGCCTGTCTGGAGCGGTCGGTCGAGTACGCGCGCGAGCGGGAGACGTTCGGGCAGCCGATCGGCAAGTACCAGTTCGTCCAGGACATGATCGCCGAGATGGTTCTGGGCTACGAGACGTCGAAGCTGCTCGTGATGCAGGCGGCGTGGCTGAAGAACCAGGGCGTGCGCAACACGCGCGAGACGTCGCTGGCGAAGTGGCACGCGACCGAGTCGGCGTTTCGCGCGGCGCACCTGGCGATCCAGGTGCACGGCGCCTACGGCTACTCGGCGGAGTACGGGATCGAGCGGTACTTCCGCAACGCGCGGGCGCCGATCATCTACGAAGGCACGACGCAGATCCACAAGCTGATGCAGGCCGAGCACGCGCTCGGCTACCGGCGGCTGAACGGCGACGACGACGTCTCGCCGATGGCCGCCTGGGCGCCCGCGCTGGCCCAGACCCGCTAAATCGCGGCGGCCCAGGGCCAGTCGCGCGCGTCGGCGCAAAGGCCGGCGCGGACCGGGTTCTGCAGGACGTACGCGACCGCCGCCTCGAGGTGCCGGTCGTCCTCGATCGCGAACGAGGCGAAGCGCTCGTCGAAGAGATGCCCGCGGCGGCCGTGGCGTTTGTTGAAGCGGCGCGCGTAGGCACCGTTGAGGCGGCGCATTCCGTCGGACAGGCGCTCGCGCGTGGCGGACAGGACGAGGTGATAGTGCGTCCCCATCAAGCAGTGGGCGTGGCAGTGCCAGCTCGATCGCGCAGCGGTCGTGCGCAGCAGCTGCAGAAAGTCGAGGCGGTCGAGGTCGTCGTCGAACAGCTGCACGCCGAAGACGGCGCGAGCGGTCGCGTGGAAGACACCGTCGCCTAGCTGGCTACGCGGGACGCGAGGCATGCGGCGAACGTAGTCCTCCAACGCTTTACTCACCGCAGTCCGGTCGCCTTTCGGCACTCCGTGGTGCCCGAACAGTGACAGTCACAGTGACTGTCACCGGGGTTCGAGCTACGGCAGCGACGGCGGCGTGGCCGGCACCGGGGTGTGCCCGCGCTCGTCCTCGACCGCCATCAGCCGAACGAGCAGCGGAATGGCCCCGAGGATCCCGAGCCCGCAGATCGGCCAGAGGATCTGATAGCCGT